>JBOGWD010000195.1:0-1638 GCA_050693275.1 Actinomycetota bacterium
ACCGGGACCGGGGGTGGGAGCTCGGGGGGCACCGGGTCATCCTGAACTGGCCGAACTTCAGCGGGTTCTCGGACGAGGTGCAGGAGGAGATCCTCACCCACGAGCTGCTCCACATCGCCACCCGTCCGTACGTGGGGCCGGCGACCCCCGGGTTCGTCGACGAGGGGATCGCCGAGTGGGTCTCCGAGGACAACGACACCTTCTACCTCGGCCCCCGGGTCGAGGACGGCACGTTCGACGAGATGCTCCCACGCGACCACGAGTTCAACACGGGCTCGGCCTCGGACATCTTCACCTCGTACGAGGAATCCGCCGCCTGGGCCCGGTTTTCGGTGGACCGGTTCGGCGCCGGCGAGGTGGCCGAGTTCTACCGGCTCCTGGGAGAGCCCCGGGTAGCCGTGGGGACATGGGAGTACCACGTGGATCGGGCCATGCGAGCGGCGTTCGGCCAGTCGTTCGGCACGCTCGAGGACCGCTGGGTCGACTGGGTCGATCGCACCCTCGGCTGATGTCACCCCCGCGCGATAGGCTCGGATGGCTCGACTCCCCCTCGATTGCCGCCGATCGAGGGGGGGAGCACAATGGCTGTGGATGAGCGCCGCAGGCAGCAGCTATACAGAAGGCTCGAGGAGGTCCTCGGGACCGACGAGGCGGGGACCCTGATGGATCATCTGCCACCCGTCGGCTGGGCGGACGTGGCCCGCAAAAGCGACATCGAGGCCCTCCGCCGGGAGATGGTTCACCTTGAGGAGCGCCTGTCCGACCGGTTCGACGCGAAGCTGGAGTCGAAGCTGAACTCTCAGACCAAGACGCTGGTCGCACTGATGACCGGGCAGGTCGTCGCGGTCGCCGGGCTGGCCTTCGCCGCCGCCCGCCTGGCCTGATCTCTCGCTACCGCTTGACCTTCACCTTCACGGGCTTCGAGGTACCGGCGAGGTGATCGACGTCCTGCTCGGGGGAGACGGCCGTGAACCTGGTGGTCTTCCTGACCTTCACCTTCATCTTGGCCACGCAGGCGTCGGTGGTGGCCTTCGTCCCGATCAGCTTCTTCTTCCTGTAGAACTCCACCACGTCCCCCTCGTGTCCTTCGCACGGGGAGACAGTGGCCTTCAGCCGGGTCTTCTCGCCCTTCTCCAGCTTCTTGGGCTTGGCCTTCAGCGTGACGACCTTCGAGAACATGCGCTGCCAGTCGGGACTCCCGTCGGAAGCCGGGAGGTTGTTGGTGAGATCCGTCTGGCCGGAACCGTCGGCGTTCATCACGAAGATCTCGTTGAATCCCAGGCGGCTTGTGGCGAACGCGATCCGGGTGCCGTCGGGGGACCACGTGGGGCTGACGTCTCCTCCCGGACTGTTCGTGAGATTGGTCTGCCCCGAACCATCGGCGTTCATGACGTAGATCTCGAAGCCCCCGCGGTTCGCTCTGAACGCGATCCTGGAACCGTCCGGCGCCCATCCCGGCTCTCGGTCATCTTCTCCGTCGTTGGTGAGATTGGTCTGCCCCGAGCCATCGGCCGCGTTCATCACGTAGATTTCAAGGTTGCCGTCGCGGTCGGTACTGAACGCGATCTTGGAACCGTCGGGCGACCATGCCGGGTCATCGTCATCTCCTCCATCATTGGTGAGATTGGTCTGCCCCGA
>JBOGWD010000196.1:0-1379 GCA_050693275.1 Actinomycetota bacterium
AGATCGCCGCCTACCTCCTGGGCCGCGACGTCAAGATGCTCGTGGTGGCGTGCAACGCGATCGAGTCGACCGCGATCGAGGATCTCAGCCGGCGGGCTGACGTCCCCCTGGTCGGCGTCATCGAGCCGGGGGTTCGCGCCGCGCTCCGGGCCACTCGGAACGGGCGGGTGGGCGTGATCGGGACGGTTGCCACCATCGCCAGCGGCGCGTACGAGCGGGCGGTGGCCGGCGAGGACGGCGGCATCGATCTGATCGGCGCGGCGTGCCCGGCGTTCGTCCCCCACGTCGAACGCGGCGACACGACCAGCCCCGAGCTCCTGGCCGCGGCTCGGACGTACCTGGGGCCGCTCCGCGATGCCGGCGTGGACACCCTGATCCTGGGGTGCACGCACTACCCGCTGCTGTCCGGCCTGATCCAGCGGGCGATGGGGCCGGACGTCGTGCTGGTCTCCTCCGCCGAGGAGACCGCCAAGGACGTGTACGCCGCGCTCCTCGACGGGGACCTGCTGCGTCGAGACGGCCCCGCGCCCCAGCACGAGTTCCTGTGTTCGGGAGACCCCGCCTCCTTCCTGGCGCTGGCCTCGCGGTTCCTTGGGCCCGAGGCCGCAGGGGTCCGGGCCCAGGGCGTCCAGCCGGCCCCGGTCTCGGAGGCCTGATGGAGGTCACCGTCCTGGGGTCCTCGGCCGCGTGGCCGGGGCCGGGCCGGGCCGCCGCCGGCCTCCTCGTGCAGCACGGGGGAACCAGCATGGCCCTCGATCTCGGCACCGGGACCCTGTCGAACCTCCTGCGTCACCTACCGCACGAGGATCTCGACGCGGTGCTGGTGAGCCACGAGCACCTGGACCACTGCCTCGACCTCTATCCGATCACCGTGGCCCGCGTGTTCCATCCGGAGCCGCTCGCACCGCTCCCGCTGTACGCCCCCCCGGGCGTGTTCGAAGCCGTGGCCGCGCTGGAGGACGAGGAGGGTCAAGCGGAGATGCGCGGCCTCTTCGGGGTGACGGAGCTCGAGCCGGGGGACGCGTTCGGGGTCGGGCCGTTCCGGATCTCGACCCGCCTCCTCCCGCACATGGTGCCGAACCTCGGGTTCCGGGTCGAGGCCGGCGGCGCCTCGCTCGCGTACACGGGGGACACCGGACCGTCCGAGGAGATCGAGGCGCTGGCCAAGGGCGTCGACGTCCTCGTGACCGAGGCGAGCTGGGAGGACGAGAGGGGCGCCCTGGTGGAGGGTCACCTCACCGCGCGCCAGGCGGCCGAGCACGCGGCACGCGCCGGTGCCGGGACGGTCGTGTTGACGCACTTCTGGAACACCGTGAACCGGGAGCGAGCCCGTCAGCTCGCCGCCGAGGCGTTCGACGGCGACGTGGTCGTGGCCGAGG
>JBOGWD010000197.1:0-1010 GCA_050693275.1 Actinomycetota bacterium
ATCGCAGGGACTCGAGCCCCGCCGCCGGGCGCCCCGGCTTCGTGGGCGTCTCCCACACCGGGCCGGCGCACAGGTAGTCCGCCTCCGGGGCGGCGCCGTCCCACTGCTCGGAGGCGTGGGTGGAGAGACCGATGATGGCGTCCCCGCCGAGGATGTCCCGGGCCATCCGCGGGGGGAGGTCGTCCTGGCCGAGATGCACGCCGTCGGCGTCCGCGGCGAGCGCCACGTCCGGCCGATCGTTGACCACGAACAGGGCGCCGTGGCGCTCCGCGGCGCCCCGGAAGGCCTCGCTCCATCGCAGCAGGTCGCCGGCCTCGGCCTCCTTCTCCCGGAGCTGGACGATGTCGACGCCGGCCTCGAGGATCGCCTCGAGGAAGTCGGGCAGATCCGGGCGCACCCCGGTGACCACGTAGAGCCGGGCTCGCTCCAGCCGGGCCCGTCGCCCGGCCGGCTTCACGAGCCGCCGGCCACGGCGCGCACGAGCTCGAGACGGTCCCCGTCGGCCAGCTCGACCTCCTCGTACCGGGACCGCTCCAGGGGTTCTCCGTTCCGCTCGACCACCACGTACCGGGGGTCGAGCCCCCGCTCCCGGATGAACGCCGCTACCGACACCGGATGGCTGATGTCCAGGTCGCGCCCGTTCGCGGCGATCCTCACGTCAGCCAGACCGACTCGAGATCACCGCGCCTACACTCAGAGCCCCGATCCGCCCGCTCATCCCGGCCTCGCCGCGACCGCCGGCTCCCGCTTCCCCAGGGCCCGGGCCACGCCCGGCACCAGCGAGGCGTCCTCCCACACCGGGTCGTATCCCATCGCTCGCAGGGAGGCGGCCACCTCGGCGGGCGGGCGGTGGTCGGCGATCTCGAACTGCTCCTCCGCCTCTCCCGGGTGCTCGTAGCCGCCGGGCTCGGTGTGGGATCCGGCGCTGGTGTGGGTGATCCCGATCCGGTGGAGGCCGTCGCGCATCTCCGGGGACTCGCGGGTGGACAGGACCAGCCCCGCGTCGGGGA
>JBOGWD010000198.1:0-1772 GCA_050693275.1 Actinomycetota bacterium
CCGCGGTCTTCGAGATCCCCACCCTGCCACCGTCCGTGCCGGGGCTTCGGGTCTTCCGGGCGCTGCGGGAGGCGCTCCGCCGAGCAGGGGGACGCCTCATCGTGAACGCCACCGTGATCGGGGCGGAAGCCGAGGGACGGCGGGTGAATGCGGTGGTGGCGCAGTCCGCCGCTCGGCCGATCGCCTACCCGGCCCGGTCGTTCGTCCTGGCCTCCGGGGGGATCGCGGCCAGGGGGCTGGAGATGGACTCGTCGGGCACGGTTCGGGAGACGGTGTTCGGCCTGACCGTGGCCGGGGTACCGGAGTCAGGGAAGCCGAGGTTCGCCCCCGGGTACTTCGACCCCCAGCCGTTGGCGGAGGCCGGCGTGGCCGTGGACGAGCGCCTCCGCCCCTCGGACCTGGCGGGTGAGCCCGTGTATGAGAATGTCTACGCGGCGGGGGCCATCCTCGGGGGAGCGATGCCCTGGAAGGAGAAGTCCGGGGACGGCATCAGCCTGGCCACCGGATACGGGGCCGCGACGAACATCCTGGAGGGGACGTCGTGATGGAGGAGATCCGCGGCTCGCTCGATCATTGCGTGAAGTGCACGATCTGTGAGACGTATTGCCCCTTCGCTCAGGCCACCCCGCTGTTCCCGGGGCCGAAGTACGTGGGGCCGCAGGCCGAGCGGTTCCGGACCGGTGGGCCGTCGCCGGACGCGTCCCTCGACTACTGCTCGGGATGCGGCATCTGCACCCAGGTGTGCCCCCAGGGGGTCAAGATCGCCGAGATCAACGCCCAGGCCCGGGCCAAGCTCAAGGCCGAGAAGGGCATCCCCATCCGGGACCGCATCCTGGCCCGGCCCCCCGTGACGGGCAGGTTCGCGACACCGGTGGCCGGGGTGGCCAATCGGGCCCTCCGCAGCCGTGCCGTCCGGGCCCTCCTGGACCGGGCTCTGGGGATCCACCGATCCGCACCCCTCCCGATGTTCGCCGGGAGGACGTTCCGGAGGTGGGCTCGCCGCCACCGGTCCCCGGCCGCCGCCAGGACCGTCGTCTACTTCCACGGCTGCAGCACGAACTACTACGACCCGCGGCTTGGCGAGATGGCCGTGGCCGTGCTCGAGCACAATGGCCTCGGGGTTGTCGTCCCGCGCCAGGGCTGCTGCGGTCTGCCCCTTCAGTCCAACGGCGCCTTCGAACCGGCGCGCCGGTACGTCCGGCGGCTGGCAGCCAAGCTGGCTCCCCACGCCCAAGCGGGCATGGACATCGTGGCCACCTCCACGAGCTGTGGCCTGATGCTGAAGCGGGAGGCCCGGGAGATCCTGGAGGTCGACGACGCTGATCTCGACGTGGTCGGCGGGCGGACCTTCGACATCTGCGAGTACCTGCTCATGCTCCACGACCGGGGGGAGATGCGAACGGACTTTCATCCCCTTCCCCTCACCGTGCCCTACCACGCTCCCTGCCAGCAGCGTGGTCACGGCATCGGAAAGCCCGCCCTGGACCTGTTCGCGCTGATCCCGGAGCTCCGGGTGATCGAGCTCGACCGGGAGTGCTGTGGGATCGCCGGCACCTACGGGCTGAAGAAGGAGAAATACGAGGTGTCGATGGCTGTCGGGGAGCCGCTCTTCAACGACATCAGGGGGTCCGGCGCGGATCTCGCTGCCTGCGACAGCGAGACCTGCCGGTGGCAGATCACCCACGGCACCGGGGTGGCGGCCGTTCACCCGATCGAGATCCTGTACCGGGCCTACGGCCTGGGGAACGGGAGTGCTCCGGAGCGGTGACCGG
>JBOGWD010000199.1:0-1407 GCA_050693275.1 Actinomycetota bacterium
CGTAGATGGTCGTCGTCCCCAGGTCACGCTGGAGCTTGGCGATCTCGGCTCGCATCTGCACCCGGAGCTTTGCGTCGAGGTTCGAGAGCGGCTCGTCCATCAGGAACGCCTGTGGCTCGCGCACGATGGCCCGGCCCATGGCCACCCGTTGACGCTGACCGCCGGAGAGGTTCCTCGGCTTCTTGTCCAGGAGCTCGCTCAGGCCGAGGACCTGGGCGGCCTCCCGGACCCGGCGGTCGATCTCGGCCTTGTCCACCTTCTGGAGCTTGAGGCCGAAGCCCATGTTCTCGTAGACCGTCATGTGGGGGTACAGCGCGTAGTTCTGGAAGACCATCGCCACGTCGCGGTCCTTGGGGGCGATCTCGTTGACGACGCGCTCACCGATCCGGATGGTGCCGTCGCTGATGTCCTCGAGTCCGGCGACCATCCGCAGGGCGGTGGTCTTCCCGCACCCCGAGGGCCCGACGAAGACCATGAACTCCCCGTCGCCGATGCCCAGCGAGAGGTCCGACACGGCTTTGGTCCCGTCCGCGTAGACCTTGGTGACGTCCTCAAGGGCGATCTCGGCGATCCGGCCTCACCCTTCTCCAGCCTCGGCGGCGCGTTTCCTACCCTATGCCGACTCGGGGAGGTTTCGCCACCCGGCGGGCGTGCCAGGCCAAGGGGAAGAAGCGGTCAGCCCCGGCGCCGGGCGCCGGGCGCCATCCAGGGCGAGTCCCAGCCCCGGTCGGCCTCGTCGAGCAGCGTTCCCGGGGCCACGGCCTCGTCGATCGCGTCCAGGATGTCGGTCTCGAGCCGTACGTCCGCGCCGGCCAGCAGGTCCTCCAGCTGCTCCATGGTCCGGGGGCCGATGATGGCCGAGGTCACGGCCGGGTGGGCCGTGGCGAACGCCAGGGCCAGGTGGGCCATCGGCACGCCGGCCTTGTCGGCGACCCGGGCCAGCTCTTCGACGACCTCGTACTTTCGGGTCACCTCCGGCCGGGAGTCGTCGAATCTGGGGGCGAACCGGCCGCCCCTGGTCCTGGCCCGGTGCATCCGCGAACCCTCCGGCGGCTCGGCGCCCCGGCGGTACTTGCCGGTGAGCCATCCCCCCGCCAGCGGGCTGTACACGATCACGCCCATCCCGTGGCGCCGGGCCACCTCGAACACGTCGCGCTCCGCCACCCGGACCAGGATCGAGTAGGAGCACTGCTCACATCGGGGACGGACGAAGCCCCGGCGCTCGGCGGTCCGGTGCGCCTCGACCAGCTCCCAGGCGGGGAAGGCTGAGGTGCCCACGGAGCGCACCTTGCCCTGGTGGACCAGGTCGCTCAGGGCTCCCAGGGTCTCCTCGAGGTCGGTGTCGGGGTCGGGGCGGTGGAGCTGGTACAGGTCGACGTGGTCGGTGCCGAGCCGGCGGAGGCTCGC
>JBOGWD010000200.1:0-1945 GCA_050693275.1 Actinomycetota bacterium
ACGCGGACCACGGCATCAACATGGACCGCGGGATGCGGGCCGCCCTGGCCAAGCTCGACGGGGTATCGGGGAACGACGTGGGGAACCTCCTCAAGACGGTGGGCATGACGCTGGTGTCCACGGTCGGTGGAGCGGGCGGTCCACTGTACGGCACGCTGTTCATGCAGATGGGTACCGCAGCCTCGGGGAAGGAGGAGCTGGTCCCGGAGGACTGGGCGGCGGCTCTGGAGGCCGCCATCACCGGCGTGCAGGCCAGGGGGAAGGCCGAGCCCGGAGACAAGACGATGGTCGACGCGCTCCTGCCCGCCAGGGACGCGCTCCGGGCCGCCCTGGCGGGGGGGACTCCCCTCGACGAGGCCCTGCGTCGGTCCGCGGGGGCCGCCGAGGAGGGGATGAAGGCCACTATCCCCCTGGTGGCCAGGAAGGGCCGGGCCAGCTACTTGGGCGAGCGGAGCGCCGGACACCAGGACCCCGGGGCCACCTCCTCCTACCTGCTGCTCAAGACGGCGGCCGACACATTGGCGGACGAGTCCGGGTAACGATCCGGGCGGAAAGGAGAGCGTGATGGCGAAGTATGCCGCAGCACTCGACCAGGGCACCACCAGCACCCGGTTCATGGTCTTCGACCATGGTGGCCAGGTGGTCGAGATCGACCAACGTGAGCACGAGCAGATCTACCCGAAGCCGGGGTGGGTCGAACACGACCCCATGGAGATCTGGCAACGCAGCGAGGAGGTGATCAAGGAAGGGCTCCAGAAGGGGGGCATCAGCCCGGGCGACATCGCCGCGGTGGGAGTGACCAATCAGCGCGAGACCACGGTGGTGTGGGAGAAGAACTCCGGCAAGCCCGTGTACAACGCCATCGTCTGGCAGGACACTCGGACGGACAAGATCTGCAACGAGCTGTCCCAGGACGGTGGCCAGGACCGGTTCCGGCCCAAGACCGGCCTCCCCATCGCCACGTACTTCTCCGGACCCAAGATCAAGTGGATCCTCGACAACGTGGACGGGGTCCGGGAGCGGGCCGAGAACGGCGAGGTCCTGTTCGGCAACATCGACACGTGGTGCATCTGGAACCTCACCGGGGGCCCCGACGGCGGAGCCCACGTCACCGACGTGACGAACGCCAGCCGGACCATGCTCATGGACCTGGAGACCCAGGACTGGGACGACGAGATCCTGGGGATCTTGGGGATCCCCAGGGCCATGCTGCCGGAAGTCCGGCCGTCCTCGGACGTGTACGGGGAAGCGAAGGGCGATCTGAAGGGCATCCCGGTGGCCGGCGACCTGGGGGACCAACAGGCCGCACTGTTCGGCCAGACCTGCTTCTCGGTCGGTGAGGCCAAGAACACGTACGGGACGGGCTGCTTCCTTCTCCTAAACACGGGGACCGAAGCGGTCCCCTCCAAGAGCGGGCTGATCACGGGGGTCGGCTACAAGATCGGTGACCAGCCCACGATGTTCATGCTGGAAGGGTCCATCGCCATCACCGGCGCGCTGGTCCAGTGGCTCCGGGACAACATCGGGCTGATCAGCAAGTCGCCGGAGATCGAGGACCTGGCCAAGACGGTGGAGGACAACGGCGGCGTGTACTTCGTCCCGGCGTTCTCCGGCCTGTTCGCCCCGTACTGGAAGAGTGACGCTCGAGGGGTGATCGCCGGCCTGACCCGGTATGTGAACAAGGGCCACATCGCCCGGGCTGCCCTGGAGGCCACCGCCTGGCAGAGCAAGGAGATCGTTGACGCCATGAACGCCGACTCGGGGGTGGAGCTCAAGTCCCTCAAGGTCGACGGCGGCATGGTCTACAACGAGCTGGTCATGCAGTTCCAGTCCGACGTCCTGGGCGTGCCGGTCATCCGGCCCACCGTGGCCGAGACCACCTCGCTGGGGGCGGCCTACGCCGCCGGCCTGGCCGTGGGGTTCTGGAAGGAGGTCGAGGACCTGC
>JBOGWD010000201.1:0-16849 GCA_050693275.1 Actinomycetota bacterium
CCCCGGGTCGATACCCTCGACCGGCTCCTGGCGGCCGCCGGGGAGGGGCTCGAATCCGTGCCTCGCCCGGGCCTCGGATTGGACCGCTCCGGCTATCGGGAGCTGCTGCGGGGCTCACCGGGAGAGCGGCTGCGCAGAGCCCGCACGGCCGCTCGGGGGCTGGCTCGGCTCCGTGAGCGAGCACGAGGATGAGCCCGGAGTTCGAGTACCTGGATGCTCTGGAGATGCTGGCGAGGCATCGCGTGCGGTTCGTGGTGATCGGCGGCATCGCGGCCCGCCTGCGCGGGTCGACCACCGTCACCGAGGACCTCGACGTCTGCTACGCCCGCGACGACGCCAACCTCGGACGCATGGCCCGGGCGCTCGCGGAGCTCCACGCCAGGCCGCGGGGCGCGCCCCAGGATGTGCCGTTCACCCTGGACGCCAGGACGTTGAAGATGGGCGACCACTTCACGTTCGCCACGGATGCGGGCAGCCTCGACATCCTCGGCCATCCGAGGGGGATCCCGGGTGGGTACGACGAGCTGGAGCGAGCCGCCGAGGACGTCGACCTCGGCGGGTTCGAGGTGAGGGTCGCCTCGATCGACGACCTCATCCGCATGAAGCGTGCGGCTGGGCGACCGAAGGACCTCATCGAGGTGGAGGTCCTCGGGGCGCTCCGGGACGAGATCGACGAGCAGGCCGCGGCCGAGCGCCGAGCCCGGAGGGGGCGAAGGCCCGGGCGCTAGCACGGCCCGTCCGAGCGGGGATGATTGACATCGAACATCCGTTCGAATAGGGTTGGCCGGCGGAGGGACTTGACAAGGGTGTAATTCAAGGAGTGTGATTCATGTCACAGGCGAACGGTAGCCTCGCGGCGACGCCGCACGAGGAGGTACCGCGGGTGGAACGGGAGAAGATGCTGGACCTCGCGCTCCAGCAGATCGAGAAGGCGCACGGGAAGGGCGCGGTGATGCGTCTCGGCGAGCACGCCGGCGTGAACGGCATCGGCGTGATCCCCACGGGCTCGCTGGCCCTGGACGTGGCGCTCGGCATCGGGGGGTTCCCCCGGGGCCGGATCGTCGAGGTCTATGGCCCGGAGGGCTCGGGCAAGACCACGGTGTGCCTGCACGTCATCGCCGAGGCCCAGGCCAAAGGCGGGATCACCGCGTTCATCGACGCCGAGCACGCGCTCGACCCGATCTACGCCCGGACCCTCGGGGTGAACATCGACGAGCTCCTGGTGTCCCAGCCCGACTCCGGGGAGCAGGCCCTGGAGATCGCCGACCTCCTGGTGAGGTCGGGAGCGATCGACCTGGTGGTGATCGACTCGGTGGCCGCGCTGGTGCCGCGGGCGGAGATCGAGGGCGAGATGGGCGACTCTCACGTCGGCCTCCAGGCCCGCCTGATGTCCCAGGCCATGCGGAAGCTGGCCGGGTCGCTGTCCCGGTTCGACACCACCGCGATGTTCATCAACCAGCTGCGGGAGAAGATCGGGATCATGTTCGGCAACCCGGAGACCACCTCGGGAGGCCGGGCCCTGAAGTTCTACTCGTCGGTGCGGCTCGACGTGCGGAAGATCGACAACCTCAAGGACGGCACCGAGGTGGTCGGCGCGCGGGTCCGGGCCAAGGTCGTCAAGAACAAGCTGGCCCCGCCATTCCGCCTGGCCGAGTTCGACATCATCTACGGCAAGGGCATCTCGAAGGAGGGCTCGCTGCTCGACGTCGGGGTGGACCTCGAGATGGTGAAGAAGAGCGGCGCGTGGTTCACCTACGAGGGTGAGCAGCTCGGCCAGGGCCGGGAGAACGCCCGGCAGTTCCTG
The DNA here is from genome assembly GCA_050693275.1 of Actinomycetota bacterium. Lineage (GTDB taxonomy): Bacteria > Actinomycetota > UBA4738 > UBA4738 > CALAEC01 > CALAEC01. The sequence goes on from JBOGWD010000201.1 coordinate 1,805, forward strand.
GCCGAGCACACGGACGTGGCCCAGGAGATCGAGCGGCGGATCCGCGAGGCCGTGGGGCTGGCCGCGTTCACCGAGGCCGACGACGAGCCGGTGGAGATCCCCGAGCCCGCCAATCCGGAGGCCGCCAAGGCCAAGGCGGGAGCGGGATAGCGCGATGGGGACCCGGGAGCGCCCCAGGACATCCGTCAAGGATCGGGCGCTCCGGCTCCTCGCGGTCCGGTCTCGAAGCCAGCACGAGCTCCGGACCCGTCTCCTCCGCGCCGGCTACGAGCCCGAGGAGATCGACTCCGCGCTGGCCGACCTCGAGGGCGTGGGCCTGATCGATGACGAGCGGTTCGCCCGGGAGGTCGCCGAGCACCAGCGCCGCCGGGGCATGGGGCGCCGGGCGGGGCTCGCCGCGCTGCGGGTCAAGGGCGTGGATCGCGATCTGGCCGAGCGCACCGTCGACGAGGTCCAGCCCGAGGACGATGCCGACCTGGCCTTCGAGCTTGCCCGAGCCCGGCTGGAGCGGCTGCGGGCGCTGTCGCCCGACGTCGTGTACCGGAGGTTGGTGGGCTTCCTGATCCGCCGGGGGTACGAGCCCATCATCGCCCGCTCGGCGGTTCAGCGGGCCCTGGCCGAGATGGAGGTGTCGTGAAGGAGGCCAGCGACCGGTACCTCAGGGACCTGGCCGAGCGGTGGCGCCGGTCGGCAGGCGAGCCGCGACGCGAGGCCGTCGACTCGGTCTTCCGGGACCTCATGGCCGGCCTGGGACCGTTCACCCGGGAGGAGATCGAGGTCCTGTGCCGCGGGGTGTCGGTGGCCGCCATGGCCACCGTGATGGCCTCGCTGGGCCGGCCGTTCGGGGACACGGACGAGGTGCTCACGTTCGTGCAGCTCCTGGCGTGCCGGGCCGCCGTCGAGGCCGAGAACGCCCGCCGCGCCTGACCGGGGGAACCGTCGACGGACATTGCGGTTCCCCCCCGGCCGTTGTACCTTTGTGAACGAGAGAGGCTCAAGAGAACCTCTGGGAACGAAGACGACGGACGACGACATGCCGACCGGAACGACGATGAGACCGATGAGGAGGAGCGCGGGACCCTAGGAGCGGTCCCGGATCCCGTCGTTCGTTCGTGTCCTCGTTTCCCGACGGTGGCCGGGCCTTTCCGCCCGGCCGCTTTCGTTAGGGGGAGGGACGATGGAGATCGCACTTGCCGCCCTCGGAGCGTTGGCGCTGGGCCTGGCGGTCGGCTTCGGCATCCGGCGGTCGATGGCCGCGCGTGACGTGGCCTCGGCGGAGACCCGGGCCCGGAAGCTCGTCATCGACGCGCAGGCCGAGGCCGAGGAGCACGTTCGCAACGCGCTGGTCGAGGTCAAGGAGGAGATCGCGGCCATGCGCCGCGAGGCAGATGAGGACGTCCGGACCCGCCGGGAGGAGGCCCGCCGTCGCGAGGCCCGGCTGACGAAACGGGAGGAAGGTCTCGATACCAAGATCGCCGAGCTCGATCGGTCCGGCCGGGCGCTGGCCGATAAGGGCGCCAAGCTGGACCGGATGCGCCAGGAGCTGGCCCGGGCCCAGGAGGAGGAGCAGCGCCATCTGGAGCACGTGGCCCGGATGACGGCCCAGGAGGCCAAGGACGCGCTGATCGGCCAGCTTACCGACCAGGCCAAGCGGGATGCCATGGGCACGGTTCGGGAGATCGAGCAGCGAGCCCGGGAGGAGGCCGAGGCCCGGGCCCGGAAGATCGTCACGATCGCTATCCAGCGGGTGGCCTCGGATCAGACCGCGGAGTCGACCGTCAGCGTGTTCGCGCTGCCCAGCGACGACCTGAAGGGCCGGATCATCGGTCGGGAGGGCCGCAACATCCGCGCGTTCGAGGCCGTCACCGGGGTGAACCTGATCATCGACGACACCCCCGAGGCCGTGGTGCTGTCGAGCTTCGACCCGGTCCGGCGCGAGGTGGCCCGGCTGACGCTCGACAAGCTGGTCCAGGACGGTCGGATCCATCCGGCCCGTATCGAGGAGATGTTCGAGCGCTCCTCGAAGGAGGTCGAGGAACAGGTCAAGCGGTCGGGGGAGTGGGCCGTCGGCGAGGTCGGGATCACCGAGATCCATCCGGAGATGGTCCGGGTCCTCGGACGGCTGCAGTACCGGACCTCATACGGGCAGAACGTGCTGAAGCACCTGGTCGAGTCGGCGCACATCGCCGGGACCATGGCCGCCGAGCTCGGCCTGGACCCAGAGCTCCCCAAGCGGTCGGCGCTGATGCACGACATCGGCAAGGCCCTGACCCACGAGGTCGAGGGCTCGCACGCCCTGATCGGCGCGGAGCTGGCCCGCCGACTGAAGGAGCCCCCCGAGGTGATCCACGCGATCGAGTCCCACCACGGTGAGGTCGAGCAGCGCACGGTCGAGGCCGTGCTGGCCCAGGCGGCCGACGCGATCAGCGGCTCCCGCCCCGGGGCTCGCCGTGAGTCGATCGAGTCCTACGTCAAACGGCTGGAGCGGCTGGAGGAGATCTGCGAGTCGCACGCGGGCGTGGCCAAGGTGTTCGCCATGCAGGCGGGGCGCGAGGTCCGGGTGATGGTCAGGCCCGAGGAGGTCGACGACCTCGCCTCGCAGGTCCTGGCTCGAGACATCGCCAAGCAGGTCGAGGAGGAGCTCCAGTACCCTGGTCAGATCAAGATCACCGTGGTCCGGGAGACCCGGGCCATCGAGGTGGCGAAGTAACCTGGAGGGCGTGACCGAGCGCCGGCGGTACCTGATCCGCACCTTCGGGTGCCAGATGAACGAGCACGACTCCGAGCGGATCGCCGGCCTCCTCGAGACCGGCGGGATGGTCCGTACGGAGGAGGCCGAGCGGGCCGAGGTCGTGGTCCTGAACACGTGCGCGGTCCGCCAGAACGCCGACGATCGCCTGTATGGAAACCTCGGCCGCCTCCTCCCGGCCAAGCAGTCGAACCCTCGGATGCGGATCGTTGTGGCTGGGTGCCTGGCCCAGAAGGACCGGCGGGAGATCCAGCGACGGGCCCCGTGGGTCGACGTGGTCGTGGGGACCCACGCGCTCCCGAACGTCCTCGAGCTCCTGCGCCGGGCCGAGCGCGAGGGGCCGCAGATGGACGTCCGGGAGTTCACCGAGACGTTCCCGTCGGCGCTGCCGGCCCGCCGCGAGGTCGCGCACCACGCCTGGGTGAGCGTCTCGGTCGGCTGTGACAACCGGTGCACGTTCTGCATCGTCCCGCTGGTTCGAGGACCCCAGCGGTCGCGCGCGCTCGGTGACATCCTGGCCGAGGTGCAGGGCCTCGCCGCCGACGGCGTGGTCGAGGTCACGCTCCTCGGCCAGAACGTGAACACCTACGGCCGCGACCTGACCGTCCCGGGATCGTCGCGGAAGCCGCTGTTCGGCGCGCTCCTCCGTGCGGTGAACGAGGTCGACGGAGTCCGGAGGATCCGGTTCACCAGCCCGCATCCCCACGACTTCACCCCGGACGTGGTCGAGGCCATGGCCGAGAGTGAGAAGGTGTGCGAGCACATCCACTTCCCGCTCCAGTCGGGCTCCGACCGCGTGCTGCGGCTGATGCGCCGCTCGTACCGCTCCGGCCGGTACCTCGACTGGCTCGAGCGGATCCGGGGAGCGATCCCCGGTGTGGCGGTGACCACGGACGTCATCGTGGGGTTCCCCGGCGAGACCGAGGAGGACTTCCGCGCCACCCTTCGGGTGGTCGAGGCGGCCCGGTTCGATGCTGCCTACACGTTCCAGTACTCACCGCGGGCGGGAACCGAGGCCGCCGGCTACGACGAGCAGGTCCCCAAGGAGGTCGTCCAGGAGCGCTTCGACCGCCTGGTCGAGCTCCAGGAGCGCGTCTCCCTGGAGCTGAACCGCGCCCTCGAGGGGGTCACGGCCGAGGTCCTGGTCGAGGGGTCCGGCCGCAAGGGCGGCGCGCAGGGGCGGACCCGGACGAACAAGGTGGTGAACTTCGAGGGCCCGGTGGCGCCGGGCGAGCTCCTGGACGTCCGGGTCACCCGGGCCCACCCCCATCACCTGGTGGGGGAGCGCGTGGCGGCCGCGGTGCCGGTGTGAGCCCGATCCGGACCGCCTCGCGCCGGTCCCCCCGAGCGGTTCGCACGGACGTCCCGCTGGCCCTGGTGGGGCCGACGGCGTCGGGGAAGACGGAGGCCTCCCTGGAGCTGGCCCGACGCCTGGACGCCGAGGTCGTCCTGGTCGACTCGATGACCGTGTATCGGGGGATGGACGTGGGGACGGCCAAGCCCTCCCCGGAGGAGCGGGCCGGGGTGCCCCACCATCTCCTGGACGTGGTCGATCCCGTCGAGCCCTTCTCGGTGGCCCGGTTCCAGCGGCTGGCCCGGGAGGCGGTGGTGGCCATCGGGGCCCGGGCACGGCCGGCGCTCCTGGTGGGCGGGTCGGGCCTGTACTACCGGGCGGTCGTGGACGATCTCGAGTTCCCCGGCACGGATCGTCGCCTCCGGGGAAGCCTCGAGGCCGAGGCCGCCGTCCTGGGATCCGAGCGTCTCCACCGCCGGCTGGCCGGCTTCGACCCCACGGCGGCGGCGAGGATGGAGCCGTCGAACGCCCGGCGGACGGTACGGGCCCTGGAGGTGGCCGCCCTGACCGGACGCATCTTCTCCTCGTTCGCCGAGCGCTGGGACCGATATCCTGAAGGTCGGGTGCGCGCGGCTGGGGTGACCGTTCCGCCGGAGGCCCTCCGGGCCCGGATCGAGGCCCGGGTGCGTCGGCAGCTCGAGGGGGGCCTGGTGGGAGAGGTCCGCGAGCTGCTCGACCGTGGGTTCGGCCCGTTCCTGACCGCTTCCCAGGCCATCGGATACCTGGAGGTGGCCGAGCACCTGGCCGGACGGTGCGGGCTGGAGGAGACCGCCGGGCGGATCGTCCGCCGGACCAGGGGCCTGGCCCGCCGACAGATGGCGTGGTTCCGGCGCGATCCTCGGATCCGGTGGTTCGAGGCCGGACCGGACGGCGCCGGCGCGCTCGTCGACGAGATCGAGGAGCACTACCTGAAATGAGGTTCGCCAAGTACCACGGGACGGGGAACGACTTCCTGCTGATCGAGGACATGGACGACCGGGTCACCCTCACGCCCGGCCTGGCCGCGGAGATGTGCCACCGGTACCGCGGCGTCGGCGCGGACGGGGTGATTCGGGTCACCCGGGGCGAGCGGGCGCCGTTCCGGATGGAGCTGTGGAACGCGAACGGTGGCCGGGCCGAGATCTCGGGCAACGGGATGCGCTGCCTGGCCGCGTTCCTCCTCGACCTGGGCCTCTCCCGGGACGCCTCGATCGAGGTCGAGACGCCCGTCGGCGTGAAGCGGGTGGAGGCCACCGTGGAGGACGGCCGGATGACCCGGGCCCGGGTCGACATGGGCCCGCCGGGTCTGACCCGGGGGGAGATCCCCATGACCGGCCCGGCCGAGGAGCGGTTCCTGGATCGGCCCTTCCCCGACGCCGGCCCCCAGTACCGGGCGGCGGCGGTGTCGATGGGCAACCCACACCTCGTCCTGGTCGGCGCGGCAGACCTCTCCGCCCTCGACCTGCCCAGGATCGGTCCGCTCCTGGAGCACCACGGGGACTTCCCGGAGCGGGTGAACGTGGAATGGATCCGGGTCGAGGACGGACGGATCGACGTCCGGGTATGGGAGCGTGGCGTCGGGGAGACCCTGGCCTGTGGCACCGGTGCGTGCGCGGTGGTGGTGGCAGCAAACCTGATGGGCCTGGCCGGCCGCCGGGCCGTGATCCGGTTCGACGGCGGGGACCTCGAGGTGGAATGGGCGGAGGACGGCCATGTGTTCCTGGAGGGCCCGGCCGCCCACGTGTTCGACGGGGAGCTGTCGCCGCGGTGGCTGGCGGCGCTGGCCGAGGAGGCCCGACGATGAGGATCGCCCGGCGCGTGGTCGACCTCCCGCCGTACATGTTCGCTGAGCTGGACCGGAAGGTCACGGCGAAGCGGGATGCCGGCGCCGACGTGATCTCCCTCGGGGTGGGGGACCCGGACACGCCCACGCCGCGCCACGTGGTCGAGGCCCTCCAGGAAGCGGCGGAGGATCCAGCCACGCACACGTACCCCTCGTACTACGGCCTCCCCGCCCTTCGGAAGGCCGTGGCCGACTGGTACGGCCGGCGCTTCGGCGTCGAGATCGACCCCGACACGGAGGTGCAGCCGCTGATCGGCTCGAAGGAGGGGATCGCCCATCTGGCCTGGGCGTTCGTCGACCCGGGTGACGAGGTCCTGGTGCCCGACCCCGGCTACCCGGTGTACGAGACCGGGACCCGGCTGGCGGGGGGCACGCCGGTGTCGCTCCCGCACACGGAGAAGAGCGGGTTCCTCCCGGAGCTCGGTTCCGCCCGGGTGTCCGGGCGCACCAGGCTCCTGTGGCTCGGTTTCCCCTCGAACCCGACCGCCGCCGTGGCCGAGCTCCCGGTGTTCGAGTCGGCCGTGGCGTTCGCGCACGAGCACGACCTGCTCCTGGCGCACGATGCCGCATACTCGGAGATCACCTTCGACGGCTACGAGGCCCCCAGCGTGCTCCAGGTCCCGGGGGCCAAGGACGTGGCCGTCGAGTTCGGCTCGACGTCGAAGACGTTCAACATGACCGGCTGGCGGGTGGGCTGGGTCGTGGGCAACGCCCAGGCCATCAAGGCGGTGGCCACGGTGAAGACGAACATGGACTCGGGGATCTGGAGCGCGGTGCAGCGGGCCGCGGTAGCGGCGCTGACGGGCCCGATGGATCACCTGGTCGAGGCCCGGGAGCGGTACCGCCGGCGCCGGGACGTGGTAGTGGAGACGCTGAACGGGCTGGGGTGGGACCTCAAGGCGCCGCTCGGCTCGTTCTACGTGTGGTTCCCCACCCGGGACGGGACGTCCTCCGCCGACTTCTGCGACCTGCTCCTGGAGCGGGCCGGGGTGGTGGCTGCTCCGGGGGCCGGCTACGGCGCCCTGGGCGAGGGGTGGGTGCGGTTCTCCCTCACGGTGACCGACGACCGGCTGGCCGAGGCCATGGACCGGATCCGTTCGGTCCTGGAGTGAGGTGAGCATGCGTCGGCGCGTCTCGGAATCGCCGCTCTCCGCGGTGTGGCGCCCCGCCGTCCTGGAGCCGGCGATCCTGGCCGGGGTCGATCGGCACGGCGAGGAGGCCTCGCTGGACGAGCTGGCCGCGCTGGCCGACACAGCCGGGGCCGAGGTCGTGGGGCGGCTGGTGCAGCGCCGGGACGAGCCTGACCCGACCACGTTCCTCGGGCGGGGGAAGCTCGACGAGCTGCACGGGATGGTGCACGCGACCGGCGCGCGCCTGGTCGTGTTCGACGACGAGCTCACGCCGGCGCAGCTCCGCAACCTCGAGGAGCGGCTGAAGGTCAAGGTCGTGGACCGGACCGCGCTGATCCTGGACATCTTCGCGCTCCATGCGGGGTCGAGGGAGGGCAAGGTCCAGGTTGAGCTGGCCCAGCTGAACTACCTCCTGCCCCGGCTCCGAGGTTGGGGCGAGGCCATGTCCCGGATGGGCGGAGGCATCGGGACCCGCCGGGGCCCCGGTGAGACGAAGATGGAGGTCGACCGACGGCGGATCCGCCGTCGGATCACCAAGCTGAGGCGGGACATCGCCGAGCTGACCACGGCACGCGAGGTGAAGCGGGCGGGGCGGGAGCGGTCGGGCGTCCCTCAGGTCGCCCTGGCCGGGTACACGAATGCCGGGAAGTCCACGCTGATGAACGCGATGACCAGCGCCGGCGTCCTGGTGGCCGACCAGCTGTTCGCCACCCTCGATCCGACCGTCCGCCGTCTGCGCCTTCCGGGGGGACGCCGGGCCACCGTCACGGACACCGTCGGGTTCGTGCGGAAGCTCCCCCACGACCTGGTGGAGGCGTTCCGGTCGACCCTCGAGGAGGTCTCGCTGGCGTCCCTGGTTCTCCACGTGGCCGATGCCTCCGCGCCCGACGTCGAGGAGCAGGTGGCCGCGGTGCGGGAGGTGCTGGGCGAGATCGGGGCCGGGGGCCTCCCCGAGGTGCTTGCGCTCAACAAGATGGATCTCCTGTCCGAGGTCGACCGGGCCCGGGTCGGACGGCGCTTCCCGGACGCGGTGCCGGTCTCGGCGCTCACCGGCGAGGGGGTCGAGGCGCTGATCGAACGGGTCGAGGCCACGCTTCCTCACCCGCCGGTGGAGGTCGAGCTGCTGGTTCCCTACGAGCGGCAGGACGTGGTGGCCCGGCTGTATCGCGAGGCCGAGGTCCTCACGGCCCAGCCCGACACCTCGGGCACCCATGTCCACGCCCGGATCCGCGAGGACCAGCTGTCGTGGACCGGCGGCTTCGTGGTCCGCCGGGTCTCGCGGCGGGTCCGCCTGGGCTAGAGCCGGCGGAGGACCGCGACGACCTGGCCGAGGATCCGGCCGCCCTCGGGCAGGTCGAACGGCTCCATGGTGGCGTTCTCCGGGACCAGCGTGACCCGCCGGCCCCGGCGGCGGAGGCGCTTGACGGTGGCCTCCTCCTCGGCCGGGCCGGGGACCTGGGCGGCCACGATCGAGCCGTCCTCGGCCACGTCCTGCCGGCGGATCACCACGACGTCCCCTCCGAGGATCCCCGCGTCGACCATCGAGTCGCCCTCGACGCGCAGGGCGAAGTGATCGTCGTCGCCGGCCAGGCTGGCATCCACGGCGATGTGGTCCTCCACGTGCTCCTCGGCCAGCACCGGCGCCCCGGCGGCGATGCGGCCCACCAGGGGGATCGATACCGCGGCGGCACCTCGGGGCCGGGCCCCGGCCACCTCGATGGCCCGCGGCTTGGAGGCGTCCTTCCGCAGGAGACCCTTCCGCTGGAGGTTGGCCAGCTGGGCGTGGACGCTCGAGGAGGACGTCAGGCCCACCGCCTCGCCGATCTCCCGGACCGTGGGGGGGTAGCCCCGCTCCTGCACCGTCCGCCGGATGACCTCGATGATCCGCTGCTGTCTGGGCGTCAGATCGTCCATGTCAGTGGGGCAGGCTAGCATGGCAAAGCCGTGGAATCAAACATCTGTTCGAGTCTTGACGGGCGAACATGCGTTCGAGATAATGCCCGCATGGGCCGAACACGGGTTCGATGGGGCCGCGTGGCCGTCCTCGCGGGGGTCCTAGTGAGCACGCTGTGGGCGGCCGGCCGGGCCCTGGGGAGCTCAGAGGATCCTGCGGCGATCCCGACCGAACGCCTCGTGGTCCGGCAGGGCGAGACCCTGTGGGGGATCGCCCGGGGTCTGGTCGGTCCGGAGGGCGATCCCCGGCCGGTGGTCGAGGCGATCCGCGACTCGAACGACCTGGGGGTCTCGACCCTCCTGGAGGGCCAGACCCTGGTGCTTCCCTCCTCTTCCTGAGCCTCGCCCTCAGCGGCTCCACTCGACACCGCGGACACGGGGGATGGCCCGGATCAGGGCTACTGCCTCCTCCGGGGAGATCGTCGACGGCAGGCGCACGGACACGACGAACTCGGTGCTATCCGCCTCCTCCTCGGTCACCCTGAGATGGTCGATCCGCACCCCCGCCGACCCGACCTGTCTGGCCAGCTCGTCGAGGCGCAGGCCCGGCTCCGCCTCGATGACCAGCTCCTCCTGCTCGACGCGGAGGCCCCGTACGGCCCGCCGGACCGGGCGGAGGGCCACGATGGTCAGTAGGGCCACGGCCGTCCCGGCCCCCGCTACGAGGTAGGCGCCGGCGCCGACGGCCATCCCCAGGGCGGCGGTGACCCACAGGCTGGCCGCGGTGGTCAGGCCCCGCACCGTCAGTCCCTGGCGGAAGATCACCCCGGCGCCGAGGAACCCGATCCCGGTGACGATCTGGGCGGCGATTCGGCTCGGGTCCACGCGGACGTACCCGCGCTCACCGACGAGGGCGCCGAACCCGTACGCCGAGATCACCGTGAACACGCAGGATCCCAGCGCCACCAGCATGTGGGTCCGGAATCCGGCCGGCTGATCCCGCAGCTCGCGCTCGAACCCGATCAGGGCGCCCGCCCCGGCCGCACCCAGGAGGCGGAGGACCAGCTCGAGGTCGAGGGGCATGCCCGGATTATGGCAGGCCTCCCTCCTCGACCACCCACATGTTGCGATTCGCCGGCGCCGGGTCCAAGATCTTGTGCCATGCGATGCCCCTGGTGCGGGGCGCCGGACACGAGGGTCGTCGACTCCCGTCCCGCGGAGGAGGGCACGGCCATCCGCCGGCGCCGCGAGTGCGCCTCGTGCGGCCGGCGGTTCACCACGTTCGAGCGCAGCCAGGGGGCCGGCCTCAGGCTGATCAAGCGCGACGGGACCAAGGAGCCGTACGACCGGATGAAGCTCGTCGACGGCATCCGCAGGTCGATCAAGAACCGCCCCGTGACCGAGGAGCAGGTGGCGGCCCTGGCCGACCGGGTCGAGGGGAAGCTCCGACGCCAGGGCCCGGAGGTCACCACCCAGGAGGTCGGCCTGGAGGTCCTGTCGCACCTCCGCCGGCTCGACGAGGTCGCCTACCTGCGCTTCGCCTCGGTGTACAAGGACTTCCAAGAGGTCACCGACTTCGAGCGGGAGATGGGCCTGATGCTCCAGAAGCGGGAGCCGAAGCGGTCCTCCCGGCGGGGGTAGGCTTCTCCGCTCCAACCACTACATCTTGGGGTCCAGCGTGGTCGCAACCTCAAGATAGTGCGACAATCTCCTGGAAGGCCCCCTTGACAGCGGGGGCCGGCGGGAGCAGAATCACAGGGCTGTAGTTCTTGTCGTTCTTCCCCCGCCCGGAGGAGGTAACGGTGGCCACCAGGGAACGCGATATCCGCACCACGGGTCTCACCTTCAAGCGGTACTTCACCAAGGACGGGACGCATCCCTTCGATGAGGTCGAGTGGGAGACCCGTGACGCCGTCATCCCGAACTTCAAGGAAGGCGGGAACGCCTTCGAGCAGCGCGACGTCGAGTTCCCCAAGACGTGGTCGCAGAACTCCACGAACATCGTGGCCCAGAAGTACTTCCGGGGCCCCCTCGACACGCCCCAGCGCGAGTCGAGCGTCCGCCAGCTGATCTCCCGGGTCGTCGACACGATCAAGGGGTGGGGGGTGAAGGACGGGTACTTCGCCTCGGACGCCGACGGCGACGTCTTCGCCGACGAGCTTACCCACATCCTGGTGACCCAGAAGGCCGCGTTCAACTCCCCGGTGTGGTTCAACGTGGGCGTGCCGGGCACGCCCCAGCAGTGCAGCGCCTGCCAGCCCTACGACGCGCTGGTCTCCACGCCTGCCGGCCTGGTCCCGATCGGGAAGCTGGTGGAAGACAACGCGATCGGCACGAAGGTATTCGACAGCATGGGGATCACGGCGATCGAGGCCACGAAGGCGAATGGAGTCAAGGAGGTCATGAGGATCCACACCAAGGCCGGCCACCTCCTCGACGTGACCGGCGACCATCTGGTGTGGCGGTCGACCGGTGAGGGCACCGGCGCGTTCGTCAGAGCCGACCAACTGCGACCGGGGGACACGCTCGAATGGCACCGGCGGTACGCCCATGGGGAGGGCGAGATCGACCTCCACGCCGTTGCCGAGGCCGCCCTGGCCGGGTGGCTTCAGTCGGATGGGTTCGTCGGCCGGTACCGGGGGACGAATCGGTCATTGACGATCGAGGCCATGACGGTTACCCAGGCAGAGCACGACTGGGTCTCCGGAGCGATCGATCGCGTTCTCCCCGGTATCCATCGACACGAGCGCGCCGTCGTTACGACGGATCGCGACCTCGACTGCCGGAGGATCCGCCTCTACGGCAACGCTCTTCAGGACTTCGTCGATCGGTGGGGACTGCGGGCTCGAGGGGTGGACATGGCCGTCCCCGAGCGGCTCTTCACCGCATCCCTCCCGGAGGTCCGAGGCTACCTGCGGAGCGTCTTCCAGGCGGAGGGCTACGTATCTCTACGTGGCGGCTCGGCTCGCATCGGTCTGGACATGATCGCGGAGGGTGTGGTCCGGGGAGTGCAGTCGCTGCTCGCCCGGTTCGCGATCTTCTCGCGTGTTCGCTTCAAGGCCGACGCACGATCGGACCGCAAGGGCTGCTGGTCGCTTTCCATCGGCAACCTTGGCGACCAGGCGGCCTTCGCGGAGGAGATCGGGTTCGTTGACCCTCGGAAGGCCCAGAAGCTGGAGCGTGCCTTGGAGCGGGCCGGGAAGCGGCACCGCGACAGGAAGCGGCTCGAGATCGACGGGATCGAGCGCTTGGGGTCGATGGAGGTGTACGACATCCAGACGGAGAGCGGGGAGTATCTCTCCGGCAACCTCCGGGTCCACAACTGCTTCATCCTCGCGGTCGACGACGAGATGTCCTCCATCCTCAACTGGTACGTCGAGGAGGGCACGATCTTCAAGGGCGGTTCCGGATCGGGCATCAACCTGTCCCGGATCCGCTCCTCCAAGGAGCCTCTGGCCGGCGGAGGGACCGCCAGCGGGCCGGTCTCCTTCATGCGCGGCGCGGACGCCTCGGCGGGCACGATCAAGTCGGGGGGCAAGACCCGGCGCGCGGCCAAGATGGTCATCCTGAACGTCGACCATCCCGACGTCGAGGACTTCATCTGGTGCAAGGCCGTTGAGGAGCGGAAGCAGCGGGCGCTCCGGGACGCCGGCTTCGACATGGACCTCGACGGCAGGGACGCCTACTCGGTCCAGTACCAGAACGCCAACAACTCCGTCCGGGTCACCGACGAGTTCATGCAGGCATATCTGGACGACCGCGACTGGAAGCTGAAGGCGGTCCTCTCCGGGGAACCGCTGAAGACGCTGCGGGCCCGGGACCTGATGCGCCAGGCGGCTCAGGCCGCGTGGGAGTGCGCGGATCCCGGGATGCAGTACGACTCGACGATCAATGACTGGCACACGTCTCCGGCCTCGGGGCGGATCAACGCCTCGAACCCGTGCAGCGAGTACATGCACCTGGACAACTCCGCGTGCAACCTGGCCAGCCTCAACCTGATGAAGTTCCTCGACGAGGACGGGAACTTCGACGTGGCCTCGTTCAAGCACGCCGTCGAGGTCGTGTTCACGGCCCAGGAGATCGTGGTGGGGAACTCGGACTACCCCACCGACAAGATCGGCCAGAACGCCAGGGCGTTCCGCCAGCTCGGTCTGGGCTACGCGAACCTGGGCGCCCTGCTGATGGCCCGGGGCCTGCCGTACGACTCCGACGGCGGCCGGGCCTGGGCAGGAGCCATCACCGCGCTGATGACGGGGCACGCCTACGCCACCTCGGCCAGGATCGCCGACCACATGGGCCCGTTCGCCGGCTTCGCCCCGAACCGGGACGCCATGCTGCGGGTCATCCGGAAGCACCGTGCCGCCGCGGACGAGATCGATGCGGAGCACGTGTCCGAGGCCGTGCTGTCCTCGGCCAAGCAGGCCTGGGACGAGGCCATCCACCGGGGCGAGGAGCACGGCTTCCGGAACGCCCAGGCCACGGTCCTGGCCCCGACCGGCACGATCGGGCTGATGATGGACTGCGACACCACCGGCATCGAGCCCGACCTTGCCCTGGTGAAGAACAAGAAGCTGGTCGGCGGGGGCACGATGCAGATCGTGAACCAGACGGTCCCCCGGGCCCTGGTCCGGCTCGGCTACACGCCGGAGCAGGCAGCGGACATCGTCGACTACATCGCCGAGCACAACACCGTGGCAGACGCTCCGCACCTCAAGGACGAGCACGCCGCCGTGTTCGACACGGCCATGGGGGAGCGGACCATCCACTACATGGGCCACGTGAAGATGATGGCCGCGGTCCAGCCTTTCATCTCCGGCGCCATCTCCAAGACCGTGAACATGCCGGAGGACGTCACGGTCGAGGACGTGGAGAACCTCCTGGTGGAGGGGTGGCGGCTCGGGCTGAAGGCGCTGGCCATCTACCGGGACAACTGCAAGGTGGCCCAGCCGCTGTCGGCCGACAAGAAGGCGAAGCGGGCAGCTCCCGAGGCCTCCGCGGCGGGAGTCCCGGTCCGGCACCGGCTCCCGGCCACGCGGCCGGCCAAGACCTTCTCGTTCTCGGTGGGCGACGCCGAGGGCTACATCATCGCCGGCGAGTACCCCGAGGATGGGATCGGCGAGGTCTTCCTCAAGGTCGCCAAGCAGGGCTCGACCCTGTCGGGGATCATGGACGCCTTCGCCATCTCGGTCTCCCTGGGTCTCCAGTACGGCGTCCCCCTCGAGGCGTACACGCAGAAGTTCATCAACATGCGCTTCGAGCCTTCTGGGATGACCAGTGACCCCGACATCCGGTTCGCCTCGTCGCTCGTCGACTACATCTTCCGGCGCCTGGCCCTCGAGTACCTGCCCGAGGACAAGCGGGCCGGGCTCGGGGTGAAGTCGATCACCGAGCGGAAGGCCGACATCGACACGGGCGCGGCGAACGGCCTTGCCGAGGTGACCGAGGGAATCGAGGGGACCGTGGCGGCCGAGGCGGGCAACACGGAGCAGATCGAGCTCACCGTGGCGAAGGAGACGGATCCGGAGCGGCCGGCCGCGCGGATCCTGGACGCGCCGCTGTGCTACGCGTGCGGCTCGAAGATGCAGCCCGCGGGCTCATGCTACGTGTGCTCGAGCTGCGGCGCCACCAGCGGCTGCTCCTGAGCTCTTATCCCTCGGGGACCGTCACCCCGGCCAGTCCGTGCACGTCGCGGAGCGTCTGCAGGCCCGCCACGATGGTCTGGGCCAGCGACTCGACCTCATCCCTGTCCGCGGTCAGCCCGGCGGCGCCGGCCTCCTGCGGGGCCGTGCCGAGGGTCTGCCGGAACGTGTCGAACGCCGCCCGGATGCCGGCCAGGAGGGCCCGAACCACGGGCGTGACGCCGGTCTGGGCGGTGCGGTCGACCTCGTCGAGGTCGGCCCGGATCCGCCGGGCGATCGCCTGGAGGGCGCTGTGGAGCCCGCCCAGCTCCTCGGGCGGGGCCAGGGCCCGGAGGTCGGCCAGGAGCTGCTCGGCGATCGGCGTCGCCGCCGCCACCGCGGCCCGGACCTCGGCCTCGTCCCGTGGGGTCCCCAACGTCGAGGAGAGCGCGTCGAGCTGGGGGAGCACGGCCGCGGCC
>JBOGWD010000202.1:0-10933 GCA_050693275.1 Actinomycetota bacterium
GCCAGCTCCTCGGCCGACATCTCGAGCACCGTCGAGGGCTCCGCGATCTCGTCCTCCGGCTCCGCGGCCGGCCGCTCCGGCCCGCCCTCCGCCACTTCCCCCTCCCCGTCGAGCCGCTCCCGGATCACCCGCAGGGGGAGATACTCGTCCCGCTGGAGCTTGAGGATCGTCCGCAGCCGGTGGACGTCTCGATCGAAGAACTTCCGGTACCCGGACGCGGTGCGCTCGGGCGAGATGAGCCCCTCGCTCTCGAGGAAGCGGATCTTCGAGATCGTGATGTCGGGGAACTCCGGCTTCAGGGTCACCAGGACCTCGCCGATTGACAGGTAGTCCCGGGAGGCCTGGACCATCAGTCCCCCTGACCGGCGAAGAACACGAGCTTGAACTTCCCGATCTGAAGCTCGTCTCCGTTGGCCAGCTGGGTATTCTCCACTCGCTCGCGGTTCACGTAGGTGCCGTTGAGGCTTCCCATGTCGTGGACGAAGAAGCCGGCGTCCTTGCGCCGGACCTCCGCGTGACGGCGAGACACGGTGATGTCGTCGAGGAAGATGTCCGACTCGGGGTGTCGGCCCGCGGTGGTCACATCCTTCTCGATCAGGAACTGCGAGCCCGCGTTGGGCCCGCGCTTCACGACCAGCAGCGCCTGGCCCTCGCGGAGGTCCTCCAGGGGCAGATGGATCTCCTCGCCGGTGTCGTCGTCGATCTCCGTCGGGGTCAGGCCGACCGTGGTGTCATCGTGAAGCAGATGCCCACACTTCGCGCAGAACTTGGAATCGGCAGGATTCCGGTGCCCGCATCGGGTGCAATACACGTTGACCTCCCCTCGAGGCGGCCGCCTCAAAAGGCTGAACCGTGACTCTATACCGAAGGTCGAGACCGGTCAAACGGATCGATCAACCTTCCCGGCCGCCCTCCTCGACCATGCGACGGTAGGCCGAGGCGTCCATCAGGCCCTCCATCTGGCCCGCCTCGGCCACCTGGATGACCACCATCCAGCCCTCGCCGTACGGATCCCGGTTCACGAGCTCCGGGGTCTCGGACAGCGCCACGTTGCGCTCGACGATCCGGCCCGTGACCGGGCTGTAGATGTCCGACACGGACTTCGTCGACTCGACCTCGCCGAACGGCTCGCCCGCCTGGACCTCGGTCCCCTCCTCCGGGATGTCCACGTAGACGACGTCGCCGAGGGCGTCCTGGGCGAAGTCGGTGATCCCCACCCGGACCCGGCCGTCGTCCTCGGTCGCCCATTCGTGCTCGCTGGTGTATCTCAGCTCCTGTGGGTATCTCATCCGGTCCCCTCCTGATCGCGGCGCGGGGAATCCTAGCGCGGCGGGTCAGGGCGCGGGAGCGGCCGCCCGGGGCAACAGGACCCCGTCGACCTCTCGCACCGTGGCCGTCACGCCCGGCAACGCGGAGAGGACCGACACGGGACCGCCCGGGATGCCGAGAGCCTGGGCGATCACGTCGCCCGGACCAATGGCCTCCAACTCGTAGGGCGGGACGATCCGGGTCCCGTCCACCATCCCACCCCCGTCGGCCGGGCCGAACCACGTCGAGGCGATCACCCGCCTGCCGTTGACGGCGATGGCCTCCGCTCCGGCGTCCCTGAGCTCCTGGACCAGGTCGAGCAGACCCTCCCACCCCACCTGGGCCTGGGGGTCCTCGATGCGCACGGCGACCCCCGGACCCTCCACCGGCACGAGACCGGAGAGGACCTGCAGATCGGCCAGGGACTTGCGGGCGTCGCGGAGGGCGAGGTCATCGCTCCGAGCGGAGCTCTGGTACCGGGCCAGCTTGACCCGAAGGGTGGACAGCTCGCGCGCCAGCTCGTCCGCCTCGGCGTTGAGGTCCGCCAGGATGCGGGTCAGGTCCTCGGGACGCTCGGCGGCCAGCCTGGACAGGGGCCGGTCGCCGCTCCCGGCCGCCTGCACGGCCACCAGGAAGCCGACCACCAGGGCCACCAGCGCGATGGCCACCCGGCTCTGGATCCGCGGAGGCGGCCGCATGGACGGACGGCGCCCGCCGAGCCAATGCTCCTCCCGGTCCGGGTACCCCCCGAGGTCACTCACGGAAGAAGTACCGTCGGATCGCGGCCAGGCTCTGGAACATACGCACGCCGAACACGATGATGACCCCCACAGACAGGTCGGGCGCCCCCAGACGGTCTCCCAGCCAGACCACGAACACCGCCAGGAGCGCGTTGGCCAGGAAGGCGACCAGGAGCTCCCCCTCGTGGTACGCGCCTTCGAGGCGGCCTCTGATCCCCTCCAGCACCACGTCGAGGGCCGCCACCACGATCACCGGAAGGTACGGGGCCAACTCCCCGGGCAGGCTCGGTCGAAAGATCAGGCCGACCGCGATGCCGACCACCAGCGCGACGAGAGCGATCATCCGGGCTCCTCGGCCGGCCGGGCCCATTCCAGCCCGCCGACCGTCTCGGAGCCCGGGACCCGGACGCGGTCGTCGCCCCGGATCGAGAAGCCGAGCCCGTAGATCTCTCTCCACACCTCGAACTGGCGAGCGATCTCGGACCCGGCCAGCCGGCGGTGCAGGGCATCGGGATCCCCGATCGCCGCGATGCGGTAGGGGGAGGAGATCGGCCGGAAGTTGACCTGCACCCGGCCCCCCGCTTCACGGATCGCGGTGGTCGCACTCACCCGGCGTCCGTTCACGGACACTGCCCGTCCCCCCGCCGCCCACAGCTCGTTGACCACCAGCTGGAGGTCGACGTCCTGGATCCTGAAGTCGAGCACCTCTCCGCGGGTCCGCGGAGCTTCGGTGCTGTCGGTGAGCTCCACCACCACCCCTGGCCCCTCGGCCCCAAACAGGCCCGCGGGCCCGCGAAGCCGCTGCACCCGGGCCACGATCTCTCCGACCCGTTCCGATCCCTCCGCCTGCTGCGCCTGAGCCTGGTTCAGGCGCTCCGAGAGTGTGGCCAGGTCGGCCGAAAGCTCGTCGATGGTGGCCCGGCGGCGACCGATGAGCTCGATCAGATCGTCGGACTGGCCGGGGAGGCGCTCCTCTCGACCCCGTTCCCGGACCAACGCCGCCGTGACCAGGATCCCCAGCACGAGGAGGATGGACGGGAGCACCAGGCCCGGCCTCCGCTCCCGCGGACCCGCCACGGTTACCCTCGCAGCTCCTCGACCAGCGCGGCGAACTCCGCCGCCATCGACCGTGACCCGTCCGCCTCGTCCGCCTCGGCCCACACCCGCACGACCGGCTCCTGCGGGTGCGGGATGATCAGCGCCCAGTCTCGGCCCCGGAAGGCCTTCACCCCGTCGATGGTGACGGTCTTCTCCCCGTTCAGTCGCTCGACCAGCCGCCGCATCACCGTGCCCTTCGACTCCCACGGGGTGGCCACGTCCACCCGCACGACGTGACTGGGCGGGAGCGCTTCCAGGACCTCCTCCAGCGGCTGCTCCACCCGGACCAGCAGCTCCAGGAGCTTGACCAGGCTCATGACGGCGTCATAAGCGGGGAGGAACTCGGGGAACATGTACCCGCCGCCCTCGGCGCCGGCCAGGACCACCTGTGGCTCCAGCGCTGCCGCCGAGAGGGCCGATGCCGAGACCCGGGTCCAGATCACCTCGCCCCCTCGCTCGGCGATCAGCTCCTCGACGACACGAGAGGTCGTGACCGGCACTGCCACGCGCGGCCGCTCGGCCCCGCGGCTCACCAGGTCGACGTACGCCAGGAGCGCCTGGTCCAGGGGCACGGCTCGACCGCGACCGTCGACCAGCCGCATCCGCTCCCCCGTGGTGTCCAGGATGGCGCCCAGATCGGCGCCGCTCGATCGCACCAGCCCGGAGACCTGCTCCAGCCGCTGCTCGCTCTCCTCCAGCGTCGGGCTGCCTCGGCTCTCATCGAGCACGGCGTTGACCGCGAGTACGTCGGCCCCGACCCTCCCCAGCACCACCGGGCCCGTGAGCACGGCCGCTCCCCACTCGTAGTCGACGACGAGCTTCGGCCGCGACTTCCGGATCGTCTCGGCGTCGACTACGTCGAGGACGCCTCGGAGGTAGTACTCGCGGCCGCGCGGCGGGAACGTCAGGTCCCCGATCTCGTGGTGGAAGGCCCGGCGGAAGTCGTCCCGGTAGTACGCTCGCTCCACCGCCCGCCTCGTCGCCGCGTCGAGATCGATCCCGCGCTCGTCGAAGAACTCGATCTCCACGGACTGCGGATCCCCCGGGGCGGTGCGGACCGCCAGGCCGCCGCTCGAACGCTGTGCTCGAGCATAGAACCTGGCCACCGGCACGGGCACCAGCTCGAGGTCGTGGCAGTCGACTCCGGCCGCGTTGAGCCCGGCCACCATGGCCCGCTTGATCACCCGGGCCGTCCTGGTGGGGTCGCGGGCGGCAGTGACGACGGACTTCTTCGGGAGCGTTCCGCCATAGGCGAGCGCCAGCCGCAGGGCCATCTCGGGGGTCACGTCGATGTTGACGAGCCCCGACACCCCCCGCTCCCCGAACAGCCCCCGCGCCCCGCTCGTCTCCCAGACGATCGACTGGGTGACCAGCGCGCCGGGCTCCACGGTCTTGAAGGGGTAGACCTTCACCCGCGGACTGAGGACGGCGCCCTCCCCCACGTAGCACTCGTCGGAGACCACCACTCCCTCCTCCAACCGAGCGCCGTGCTTCACGTCGCTGTTCTTGCCCAGGACGCAGCCTCGCAGGGACGCGGAAGTGCCCACGTACGCGTTGTCGTGGACGACGGCGCGGTGAAGGAACGCCCCCGACTTCACCACGACGCCCTTGCCCAGCACCGTGTGGTCGCGGATCACCGCTCCGCCCTCGACCCTCGAGTTGTCCCCGACGTATGCGGGGCCCTCGACGTTCGCCTCAGGGTGAACCTCGGCACCCTCACCGAGCCAGATCCCGCGGTCGAGCTCGAACCCGGCCGGGGTGATGCTCACCTTGCGGTCGAGGATGTCCCGGTGCACCTCGAGGTAGGCCTCCAGGTGGCCGACGTCCGCCCAGTAGCCCTCGGCCACGAACCCGTACAACGGCAGGCCCTTGTCGAGCAGGAGCGGGAACAGGTCCTGGGCGAAGTCGAACTCCTCCCCCGGCGGGACGTAGCCGAGCACCTCGGGCTCGACGACGTAGATCCCCGTGTTGATCGTGTCGCTGAACACCTCGCCCCACCCAGGCTTCTCCAGGAAGCGCTCGATCCGTCCGTCCTCGCCGGTGATGACGATGCCGAACTCGAGCGGGTTCTCGGCGTGCTTGAGGATCACGGTGGCCGCCGCGCCCCGCTTCCGGTGGAACGCCGCTGCAGCGGTGAGGTCCAGGTCCGTGACGTGATCCCCCGACATGACCAGAAACGTGTCGTCGAGGAAGTCCTGCGCGTTCTTGACGCTGCCGGCGGTCCCCAGCGGCTCGTTCTCCGTGGCGTAACCGAGGGACAGCCCCAGATCGGAGCCGTCCCCGAAGTAGTGGCGGATCACGCTGGCCAAGAACTGCACGGTGGCCACGACCTCCGTGGAGCCGTGCTCGCGGAGGAGGACCAGGACGTGCTCCATCATGGGCCGGCCGACGATGGGGAGCATCGGCTTCGGCTGGTTGCTGGTCAGCGGGCGGAGGCGCGTTCCCTGGCCCCCGGCCATGACGACGCCCTTCACGCGGGCCATGATACCCGGCCCCCTCCGACCGGAGCGTCCGGAACGCTCAGGTTCGCCGGTGCTGGAGCGCCTCGCGGAGGTCGCGGGCGTACGCCGCCCCAGCCGCGTAGTACTCGAGCGAGCCCACCGCGAACCACAGCCATCCGAACACGGCGACGAAGTCCTCGAACGGCAGACCGGCGTTCGACCAGGCGATGGCCGGCGCGCCCCACATCAGCGTGAACGTGGCGTACTTCCCGATGGGGCGGACGTCGATCCTGGGGCCGTGGGTGAGCCACAGCCAGACCGCGGCTGCCAGCACGACCGCGTCCCGCACCAGGATGATCAGGGCGGCCCACAGCGGGAACAGGCCGAGGACCACGAAGGTGACCAGCGCGGCGGCCATGGCCAGCCGGTCGGCCAGTGGGTCGAGAAGTTTGCCGAGCTCGGTGACCTGGCCCGTTCGCCGGGCCACGAAGCCGTCCACCCAGTCCGTCGAGACGACCGCGCCCAGGAGGAGGAAGCCGGTCAGCCGGGAGTCTTCCGAGGTGAGCAGCGCCACGAAGGCCGGGATCAGCAGGATCCGGAACGCCGAGAGGGCATTCGGGACGGTGAGCACACGCCGGGTCGGGTCCTTCTCCACCCGGCGGATTCTAGGGCGGTGGTGCCGCCGCGCGCCTCAGCTGGCCAGTCGGTCCAGCCGATCGGCCGTGACAGCCGGCGAGCGGCGGCGAGCCGCCCGCTTCCTCTTCGCCGATGGCTCGGCCACGATGGCCGGCGACTGCCGAGGCTCCGGCCCGTACCGCAGCAGGTACACGGCCCCGCCCCCGGCTAGGATGGCCCCCGCCAGGAGTCCCAGGGCCATGGGATCGGGTGGCAGACCGAGCATGGCGATGAGGACGGTCACGACCAGAGCCCACGCCCCGAGAACGCCGGCCAGCGCGATCAGGAACAGGCCGAGCTGACGCCGGCCCATCCGGCCCCGATCGACGCCGTCGAGGAGGGAGATGCCGGCACAGAGGGCCACGACCCCGACCAGCGCGGCGGGACCCCGGAACCCGGCGAAGATCGTGGCGAGGGCTCCGCCGGCGACGGTTCCTCCTCCGACGGTCCGGAGCGGTGCGGGCTCGGCGATCCCAAGTGCCATGTCGGGAACCGCACCTACCCATGGCGGGCGGGTCCCAAACGCTCTTTTCTCCGGTCCTCCGGTTTGCGCCGATCGGCGCGACTGCTCAATGCTTCTCCAACCATGACAATCCCTCCACGCCAAGCTTATCCGCACCTCTTCTTGCAGTTCCTGCGGTTCGGGCTGCTCGCGTGGGGCGGGCCAGTGGCGCAGATCGCCATGGTGCGAGAGGAACTGGTGGAGCGGCAGGGATGGATCTCCAAGGAGCGGTTCAATCGAGTGCTCTCCGTCTACCAGGTGCTCCCGGGCCCTGAGGCGCATGAGCTCTGCGTGTACTTCGGATACGTGGCGCGCGGCCGGCTGGGCGGGCTCCTCGCGGGCCTCGGGTTCATGCTCCCAGGATTCGTACTCATGCTTGCGCTCTCGTGGGCCTACGTACGCTTCGGCATCGCCACGATCGCCCCCGAGGGGCTCTTCTACGGGTTCCAAGCCGCCGTGCTGGCGCTCATCGTCCGTGCCGTGCATCGGATCGGACGGCACGCGCTGACGGACCCTTGGCTGTGGACGATTGGGGTCGCGGCGGCCGCCTCCGACCTGGTCGGGGTGCACTTCGGCCTCACCCTGGTGGTCGCCGGATTCGGGTACGCGAGCGTGCGCCGGGGTCGTGCCCTCTGGGCTGGAGCGATCGTGAGCGCGGGGGTCGTGACCGCTCTGTTCGTGCCGGGACTGCGAGTGGTCGAGGAGGCCCCCATTGCCCTGCAGGCCGTCAGTGGCGCCGGTCCGTCGGTCGGCCGTCTCTTCGGCTCGGGGCTTCTCGCCGGGCTGCTGACCTTCGGCGGTGCCTACACCGTCATCCCCTTCCTGCGGCGAGAGGCGGTGTTGGTCGGAACTTGGATGACGGACGGGCAGTTCGTAGACGGTCTAGCGCTCTCGGGAATCCTCCCTGCGCCGCTCGTCATCTTCGGGACCTTCGTCGGCTACCTGGGAGGCGGGCTGGTGGGTGCTCTTGCCGTTACCGTGGGGATCTTCCTTCCGGCCTTCGCCATCACACTTGTGGGGCACGGCGCCATCGAGAGGTTAGTCGATTCGCCGGCCCTGCACGCGTTCCTGGACGGCGTGACGGCCGGTGTGGTTGGACTCATCGTGGCCACTACCATCCGGCTCGCCCCGACGGCCGTCCCGGACTTCGCAGCCGGGATCATAGCGGCCTTGTCGCTCGTGATCCTGTTCGTCTGGCGTTCCAAGATGGCTATAGCCGTCGCCGTTCTATCGGCGGGGGGACTAGGAATGCTCATCGCCCGCCTCTGACATACAGGCTCGAGGGGGGGTTCCCCTTTCGAGGGCGATCCACCGACGTGCGGTTCCCAACTCGTCGGGCCGGGCGGATTCGAACCGCCGACCTCTTGACCCCCAGTCAAGCGCGCTAACCAAGCTGCGCCACGGCCCGTTTGAACCTGCGGTTACGCCTCGCCTCCGCTGTGCAGACCCCTCGCCCACCGCTCGGTGGCCCGTTACAACGCTCGACTGAAGCGACCCCAGGGGAGTCTAGCAGGCTCGCCTCGAGGACCACGACTCGGGCCGGCAAGCACTGAACCGCCCTGGGACGGGTGGAGATCTGAATGCGCCTAACCGCCTCTGATCAACTTCGTCACTTCGGCCGGGTTGAAGGGAGAGGCGATCTGCTCGTCGGCGTGATGGCCGGTGTCCCGACCCGAGAACACAAGTTGTGCCAGGACGACCAGCATGGCATCTCGCGCTTGGTCGTTCGAGGCCCGCTGTGCGAACCCCTCGAAAGCGGTCGCGGCCTGGGCCCGTTCTCCGTTTACGGCCTCGAGATGGCTATAGGTCCGGTAGATGCGGGCAGCGAACAAGGCAAAGAAGAGGGGCAGCGATATCGCCGCAATCCGCAGGCCTACATGCCTCACAATCTCCGCGTTACCTGCAGATGTTGGAACATCCCACAACTCCGAGAACAAAGCCCACGAAAAGATCACGGTGACAATTCCGGAGAACGCGGCGATACCCAAGGCCCATCTCGAGCGATTCCGGTAGCGCCTTTCTGTTTGACGAAATCCCGCCGCCAGGGCGGCGATCTGGATATCACCCTTGACCTCTTGCGCCCAGGTCACCGCGTCCTGAAGCTGGCTTCTGAGTCCCTCCACGTTCTCCGAGATCTGGTCGCGTGCTTCCTGCACTCCCTCAATCCACATTCGGATTGATTCCTGGTGTTGCCGCTCCAGCTCCTGACGGGCCGTATTGATTGCCGCGCGATCATCTTCGAAAGCCTGTTGAGTTGTCCGATATGCCTCGTCCGCTCGCTGCTTGATTTGCGCAACCTCATTCCTCATGGCCGTGAGTTGCGCTTCCGCGTTCGTTCTCGCTTCGCTGACCGACCCCTCCGCTCGAGTTCGCATCTCAGCCGTCTCCGCCGCAAGAGACTGGCGGAATTGCTCCCACTGAGTTTGAAGCTCCTGAGCCACCTCTTCATGGCTGTTACGCAGCTCGGCAGCGATCTCATCAAACTTCGCGTTTGTGCGTCCCGCCGACGTTCTCACGCCGTGGATAACGGACTGAGCATCCGACCGGACTCTCGCTATGGTCTCCGCGGCATCTCGGTCTGTAAACACTGCCTGAAGGGGAATCATTTGACCGAGGAGCTGATCGGAGTAGGTCTGCACGTTGCCAGCGTTGGTTGTTGGGTCGGCTTCCGATGCCCGAAGGTGCGCGAGGAGAGACTCCAGAGAAGTCTCCAGTGGCTGAACGAATTGAAGCGGCACTGTATGGGGTGGAATGCGAGATAACTCACCCAGTAGATCGGAAATGTGGTGAAGTCGCGCCGATACACCCGGAAGGTGTTCGCTCAGACTCTCAACCACGTCGGATTGGTCGCTGAGAAACTCGGCGAGTTCCCTGGCCAATAGAATTCCGCGCCAGTTCTTGAGCTGCTCAGCGTAAACTGACGGTCGCTCGCTGCTGGTGGATGCCTCCGCCAATGCGACTCCTAGTCACCTGCGGATTCTCGAAGCAATTCCAAGTCCTGATCCGCTCGATCTAGGACCTCTTGCAATGCCTTCTCCGCAGCATCGGGGATGTTCTCGAAGAGTTTTTCCACAATTGTACGTCTGAGGTGCATCTCGAAATCGGACGGGAAGTCGGTCGAGCTCGCGGAGAGCACGCCAACAGACCGCTCTATCTTGAGGCGTTCCAGAACCCAGGCTCGAACAAGCTGTGTTGGCCCAACCTGCAAGCTGCGAGCAACTCGGCGCAACAGGTCAACGGTCTTGGGCTCGAAACGGACCGCGAAGGTGGCGGAGAGGGGGCGCTCCGAACGCTCGACCTCGACCTCTTCGTACTGGTCCGGGGAGAGTCGATCCAGCCCTGTCTTCTGCCAGAACGCGGCTTCCTCCTCACGATTCTTGAA
This sequence comes from Actinomycetota bacterium, assembly GCA_050693275.1. Lineage (GTDB taxonomy): Bacteria > Actinomycetota > UBA4738 > UBA4738 > CALAEC01 > CALAEC01. The sequence goes on from JBOGWD010000202.1 coordinate 10,147, forward strand.
CTTCGGAATGTGCTCTCCCATGGTCACCTCCCCCTCTTCTTGAAACGTCTCTTTTCGCCGTCGGTCATGTCCCGCGCCGTCACAACGTACGCTCGGTTACCGCTCAGGGGCTCCAGAACCACGAACAGGTACCGCCCCGCCTCGGTCAAACCGGTCACCAAATACCTCACGACGCCCTCCCGACGGGTGCGCACGAAGAAAGAGGCACTATCGAATACGGCCTCCTCGACCTCCTCCTGCCGGATATCCCGGCGACCGATGTGTTCCTCATTCCAGTCATCCCAGACGAGCTCGTCGATCCTCAACAGCCCACCTTCCCCATCGGCAGCTGCCCTGAAGAACTGTAGCACAGACTGTATTGCGTTGCAGTACACCTCGTGGTATCCTCTGCGGAAGAAGGTGGCGACGAAAGTGGCACATCGGAAGACCACGAGCGCCAGGGTGGCTCGCAAGGCCAGCGTAATTCTGCGCAGCCGGCGCTCTAGCAGCAGGTCGAAGTCGGTTGCCGGCAGCGCTCTCGCGCAGAAACACGGCAGGCGGAGGGGCTGAGCTTCCCGACACGGCAGCGAGCGCTTACGTGCTTGAGCGCTTAACTTCGGCGACTTCGCTCGCGGGCGACCTGCGGATTCACCGGGTTGCACAGCGCTTGGCTGGCCCTAGCCCCCAGTCAAGCGCGCTAACCAAGCTGCGCCACGGCCCGGACGCGTTCCACCTGGGAGTGTATCCGATGGTGGTCCCGAGATTGGGGGCGACTGGGGGCGACTCCATCAGCCCCCATTGACCCCCG
>JBOGWD010000203.1:0-3023 GCA_050693275.1 Actinomycetota bacterium
CCGCCACGGGCGGAGAGACTCGATCATCTGGTGGCCGAGGGAAAGCTCTATCCCCCGGCGAGGTTCGGCCCGCCCCCCAAGCCGCTCGAGGTCACTTCGGGCTATCGGCCCGTTGTCTGCCAGTCAAGATCCGGACGTTTCGACCACCTGGGAGAACCTAGGGGGTTTGTCTCTCGTTGACTAACGGCGTTTTCCGGCGTCTTTCAATCTCCCGCGGACTTTTCGCGGACTCCGGATCGCCACCGGAGCGGCAGGTCTTGGCCACCACTTCGGCGAGTGCCCGGAATACGTTCACTCTCCGTGGGATCAATGTCTTAGCGGAACCTCAACACCAACCCGGCGCAACGCCTCACGAACGAGATCGACGAACCTGTCCCTGTGGTTCCCGAGGGGGAAGGGAATCGGCCGATCATGCAGCACGCCACCTCCATCGGCCCGGAATGGCCTGGCCAGAACCTCGAACGTCGGCCGCTGGCAGACGACGACGCCGAGCAATGGTGCGGCGTCCCTTAGACGCTCGATGGCTTGCGGCACGGCTTCCCGTCTCGCCTGACGCCGCTCCCGGCTCGGCATCGTGTTCACCGGCCGATCGGTCAGGTCCATGAGCCAGAAACCGTCAGCCTTAAAGCGCTCCAACCACCACGTCTTCCGTCCAGCCAGTTGAGGAGACTGGGCGTCGTAGAGCGCCTTCATCACTCCGCGGAAGAGATTGTCGGCCTTGAAGAGTGTGGGTGAGTAGAAGAACCGCCTCTCGGCGTCCTTGGGATCTGGAGGCGATTCCCCGACGAACAAGACTTGAACGGTTTCGGGCCGGTACTGCTCTCGAAGCGCGTCGTACCAGGTCATGAAGGATCCACTGTCCGGTACACCCGCCTGCGTCAGAGCCTTTGACCTTGCTTTCCGCACGTCTGGCGCCTGGTTTACGGCCCCCAGTCCTCCGCGTGTTGGACGGCCAGCACGCTGAGGTTTTCCAGCTCGGTCAGGAGCTGACGTAGCTGGCGTGCGCTGTCGATCCAGGCCTGGTAGCGCTCGGCTTGCTGGCGAGTTAGCAGCTTGGTGACGGTCTTGCCCTCGACGGTGCGGGTCCACTGCAGGTAGGGGCCGTGCAACTGCGGGGGGTCGTGCTTGCAGCGGCAGTTGGCCTTGCCGCAGCGCATCATCCGAGTGACGAAGCTCCCCGGCAGCGCCCATCGGTCCTGGCCGAGCTGGTCGACGATGCGCCGTCGGGCCCCGGCCAGTCGCTCGTCGTGGCGGTTGCTCATCGCCAGCCACCGGGGATACACCACTCCATGTCCTTCAGCGTATACAGTGAAGGACATGAGTGCAAGCCCCGAGGGCACCATGGGCGGCGGCGGGCCGTTCTCGCTGCGCAGCGAGGTGCTCGGCCCCCTACCGGTGGTGGGCCACTTCCTCGACCGCCTCGGCCTCAACGACCGCCTCGGCGCGTTCGTGCCCCACGACGACCGCCGGGTGAGGCTCGCCCCGGTCAAGACCATCGGCGTGGTGGTGCGCAACCTGGTGCTGCACCGAGAGCCGGTCTACGCGCTCGGCGAGTGGGCCGCGCCGTTCGACCCGGCGCTGCTCGGCCTCGACGCCGACGAGACGGGACTCCTCAACGACGACCGCGTGGGACGGGCACTGGCAAAGCTGTTCGACGCCGATCGCGCCAGCCTGCTCAACCGCCTGGTGCTGGACGCCATCGAGCGCTTCTCGATCGACTGCTCCCAGCTGCACAACGACTCCACCTCGGTGCGTTTCTCCGGCGTCTACGCCGGGGCGACGGGCAGGCCCAGGGGCGGCAAGCCCACATCCGCCATCGTCCGCGGCCACTCCAAGGATCACCGCCCTGATCTCAAGCAGCTGGTGTGGATCCTCACGGTCGCTGCCGACGGGGCGGTGCCCATCGCGTGTCGAGTGGCCGACGGCAACACCGAGGACTCCACCACCCACATCGCCACCTGGGACACGCTCGTCAGCCTGCTCGGGCGATCCGACTTCCTCTACGTGGCCGACTGCAAGCTCGCCACCCGCGACAACATGGACCACATCGCCAGCGCAGGAGGGCGCTTCGTGTCGGTGCTACCCGCCACCCGGACCGAGGACGGGGCGTTCCGCCGCTGGCTCATCGACCACGAACCCGACTGGACCGAGGCGTTTCGCCAGCCCGGCAAGCGCATTGGCGAGCCTGACGACGTGTTCGTCACCACCGAGGCACCCTGGCCCTCCGCCGAGGGCTATCGGATCGTGTGGGTGCGCTCCACCTCGAAGGTCGAACGCGATGCCGAGTCCCGCCGGGACCGCATCGCCCGAGGAATCGCCGGGCTCGACGAGCTGAACCAGCGTCTCGCCTCCCCCAAGACTCGCATGAAGACGACGGTCGCCGTCGAAGCCGCGGCCCGCGACGCGCTGCAACAGGCAGGCGCCACCCGCTGGGTGGCCTTCAGCATCGAGAAGACAATCGAAGAACGCTTCCGCCAGGAGCGCCGCGGCCGGCCAGGGACGAACAGCCGCTACCGCCGGCTCACCCGGGTTCGTCATCGAATACGGTTCTCCGTGCGCGAAGACATCGTGGCCGCCGACGCCCGCTCTGACGGCTGCTTCCCCCTCATCACCTGCGACCGCAACCTATCCGGCCCGGAGGTGCTGGCCGCCTACAAGTACCAGCCGAACCTCGAACGCCGCCACGCCCAGCTCAAAGGCACACAACTCGTCGCCCCGGTGCTCTTGCACGACCCCGCTCGCATCGAGGGCCTCATGTGCTGCCACTTCATCGCCCTGCTCATCCAGGCCCTCATCGAACGAGAGATCCGGGCCGCCATGGCCTCACGCGGCCTCAAAGAACTCTCCCTCTACCCCGAAGACCGCGCCTGCCCGGCACCGAGCGCGGCACGGGTGCTCGAGATCTTCAACGGCCTGGCTCGCCACCACCTGAGCGACCTTCGCGGCCGTCTCGTGCAGACCTTCCCGCCGGAACTCACGAAACTACAACAGCTCGTCCTCGAACTCCTCGGCGTTCCCGAGCA
>JBOGWD010000204.1:0-21286 GCA_050693275.1 Actinomycetota bacterium
GGGTCCTCGTCCACACCCGGGAGCCGGCCGACCCGGCCATCCAGGCGCTGGTTCGGTGGGACCCCTGGCACCTCCACCGGGCCGAGCGCGCTCGCCGGGAGGCCGCGGGCTTCCCCCCGGGCCACCCGCTCTTCCGGGTGGCGGGGACGCCGGACCTGCCCCACGCCCTGGCCACGCTTCGCCCGGTGCACGTGCTGACCTCGACCCTGGGGAGTGAGACGATATCCTTGGTCACACTGCGCCCCGACGCGGTCCCCGGGTTCCGCGAACGGGTGCTCGACTGGGTCGGGAAAGGCATCGTGACGAGGGTGGAGGCCGAGCCACAGCTGTGAGACACAGATGTCCGTGATGACGATCCGCACGTTCGGCGACCCCGTGCTGCGGGAACCGGCCAGACCCGTCGAGTCCTTCGACGACGCCCTCCGGCTGCTGGCCGAGGACATGATCCGAACGATGCACGACGCGCCGGGCGTCGGTCTGGCTGCACCTCAGGTCGGCCGGTCGCTCCGGCTGATCGTGTTCGACGTCCAGGACGACGAGGGCCCCGTGGCCCTGGCCAACCCCGTCCTCCGCGACGAGTGGGGCGAGCAGATAGAGGAGGAGGGCTGCCTCTCGCTTCCCGGGCTCTACTTTCCCGTGCGCCGCTCGATGAAGGTGTGGGCCGAGGGCTTCGATCTCCACGGACACGGGGTCACCCTCGAGGCCGAGGAGCTCCTGGCCCGGGTCCTCCAGCACGAGGTCGACCACCTCGACGGCGTCCTGTTCATCGACCGGCTCGAGTCCGAGCACCGGACCGAGGCCATGGCCGCCCTGCGGGACCAGGCCCTGGGGCTGGCCCCGCCGGCCCACGACCCCGCCCGCGCCCTCTAGGGCATGCGGGCCGTCTTCCTCGGCAACGACCGGTGGTCGGTGCCCTCGCTGGAGGCCGTGGCAGCTTCGCGGCACCAGGTGGCCCTTGTCGCGACCCGGGATCCGCGCCCGGCGGGCCGGGGCGGCGAGCCCAGGCCGACGGCGGTGGCGGAGGCCGCCCGCCGGCTGGACCTTCCCCTGATCGAGGTGCCCACGGTGAAGCGCGGCGATGGCCTCGAGTCGCTCCGCCGGGCCGAGCCAGACGTCCTGGTCGTGGTGGCATACGGCGAGATCCTTCCAGCCGTGATCCTGGAGCTGCCTCGGGTGGCGCCGGTGAACGTGCACTTCTCGCTCCTTCCCAAGCTTCGGGGAGCCGACCCGGTCCGGCGGGCCATCCTGGAGGGCCTGGAGACGACCGGGGTGACCACGATGCGGATGGATGAGGGCACGGACACCGGGCCGGTCCTGCTCCAGACGGAGGAGCCGATCCGGCCGGACGACGACGCCGGGACGCTGGGGGACCGGCTGGCCGCCATCGGGGGACGACTCTTGGTGGACACGCTGGACGGGCTCGAGACCGGTACCGTGGAGGAGCGCGGCCAGGACGAGGCCGCCGCCACCCCGGCCCCGAAGCTGGGGCCGGAAGAGGAATGGATCGAGTGGACGGAGAGCGCCGAGGCGGTGGGGCGGCGGGTCCGGGCCCTGGCGCCGGAGCCGGGGGCCAGGACCAGGTTCCGCGGCCGGGTCCTGAAGATCCTCCGGGTCACGCCGGGCGCGGGCCAGGGTCCGCCCGGCGCGATCGCCGAGGCGTCGAAGGAGCGGCTGGTGGTCGTGGCAGGCGATGGGGCGGTGGCCCTGGAGGTGGTCGTTCCCGAGGGCCGGAGGCCGATGAGCGGTGCCGAGTTCGCCCGAGGACGACGGCCAGAGCGCGGTGAGCGGTTCGGCTAGATCCGTCGCCGCCGAGGTGGTGCGGCGCGTCACGGACGGGGACGCGTTCTCCAACCTCCTCCTCCCGGCCCTCCTGGAGCGATCGGGGCTGCCGGCCCGGGACAGGGCGCTGGCCACCGAGCTGGCCTACGGGACGCTCCGTCGGCTGATGCCGATCGACCGAGCGCTGGCGGGGCTGCTGAAACGACCCCTCGACCGGGCGTCCGCGCCGGCGCGAGCGGCGCTCCGCATCGGGGCCTACCAGCTGCTGCACACGCGCATCCCGCCTCATGCCGCCGTCGCGGAGACCGTGGCGCTGGTCCCATCCGGGCAGCGGGGGTTCGTCAACGCGGTCCTCCGGCGTCTGTCGGCCCGGCCGCCGGGGGCGCCGCAGGGTGATGACGACGAGGCGGTGGCGGCGCGGACCGGGCTCGCGTCGTGGGGCGTCCGCGAGATCCGCTCCCTCGTGGGGGACGAGGTCGAGGAGGCCGCAGCCGCCCTGGCCGCGCCCGGCCCCTTGACGATCAGGTCGAATCCCTGCCGGCAGGAGCCGGACGAGCTCCGCCGGGCGCTGCGCGAGGCCGGACACGGCCCCGATCCGGGGCGACTGCACCCGGGCTCCCTTCGCTTCCCCGGAGGCCGACCCTCGGACCTCCCCGGTTTCGCCGAGGGGTGGTTCGCCGTGCAGGACGAGGCCTCGGCGTGGGTAGTCGACGTCCTCGACCCCCAGCCCGGGGAGCTGGTGCTGGACGCGTGCGCCGGACCCGGCGGGAAGGCCGCGGACATCGCCTGCCGCATCGAATCCGTGGTGGCGGCCGACGTCTCCCCCCGCCGGCTCGGCCTGGTTCGTCGGGCCGCCGACCGGCTCGGCGTGACCGCCCCGCTCCTGGTCCAGGACGCCTCCCGGCCGGCGCTCCGGGGCGGGTTCGACCGGGTGCTGGTGGACGCCCCGTGCACGGGGATCGGCGCGGCCCGCCGTCGTCCCGAGCTGCTGTGGCGACCCCGCCGGAGCGATCTGTCCCGGTTGGCCCGGCTCCAGGTTCGGATCGCCGTGGGGGCCTCCGGCCTCCTCCGGCCGGGCGGGGTGCTGGTGTACTCCGTCTGCACGTTCCCGAGGGCGGAGACCGACGCCGCCTGCGACGCGCTCCTGGGGAAGGCTCCCTTCCTGCGGCCCGATCCCTTCCCCGGGCCGGACGGTGAGCCGGTGGAGCGCGCCCGGCTCTGGCCCCACCGCCACGGCACCGACGCCATGTTCGTGGCTCGGTTCCGCCGGGAGGACTAGCGTCCGACGCCCCCTCCGGGCGAGAATCCGCGGGTATGCCACCTCCCCGGCTCGCCGCGTCGATCCTGGCGGCCGACTTCGCCCGCCTCGGCGAGCAGGTCAAGGCGGTCGAGTCGCACGCCGACATCATCCATGTGGACGTGATGGACGCCCACTTCGTCCCACCCCTCACGATCGGACCCGTGGTGGTGGAGTCACTGCGGTCGGTGACCGGCCTGACCCTGCACGCGCATCTGATGATCGAGCACCCCGAGAACCTGTTGGGGGACTTCGCCGGGGCCGGCACCGAGATCGTCACGTTTCACGTCGAGGCGGCCGCCGACCCGACGAGGGTCGTGAAGCGGGCCGTCGAGCTCGACATGCGCCCGGGGATCGCGGTGAACCCCGAGACGGAGGTCGACGCGGTCTTCCCGTACCTCGATAGCCTGGACAACGTGATCGTGATGACGTTGGCCCGGACCGGGTGGGCCGGGCAGCCCTTCGAGGAGTCCAGCCTGCCCAAGATCGAGGCCGTCCGGAAGGAGATCGACCGCCGCGGCCTCGAGGTCGACGTGGTCGTGGACGGGGGGATCGACGAGGAGAGCGCGCCGCGGTGCCTGGCCGCGGGAGCGACCGTGCTGGCCGCGGCGTCCTCGATCTTCAAGGCCCCGGATCCCGGTGGCGCGGCGGCGCGGCTCGCGGCCCTGGCCAGGAGCCATCGGCGATGAGCGACAAGGTCCTGGTGGTCGACGACGATCCGGACATCGCTCGGTTCATCGAGGTGAACCTGCGGACCAACGGCTTCCAGGTCCACCTGGCCTCGGACGGGGTGGAGGCGCTGGAGCGCGCCCGGGAGGTCCTGCCCGACCTCGTGCTGGTGGACGTGATGATGCCTCGGATGGACGGCTTCCAGGTGGTCGACCGGCTGCGGTCGGATCCCCGGACCGCCAACGTCTCGATCATCATGCTGACGGCGAAGGCCCTGACCGCGGACAAGGTCCTCGGCATCACCACGGGGGCGGACGACTACATCATCAAGCCCTTCGATCCGGTCGAGCTCGTGGCCCGGGTCAAGGGGACCCTCCGCCGGGCCCGGGAGATGCGGGCGATGTCGCCCCTCACCGGCCTCCCCGGCAACGCCCGGATCCAGGACGAGCTGCAGCGGCGGATCGAGGCGGACGAGCCGTTCGCGCTGCTCTACGCCGACCTGGACAACTTCAAGGCGTACAACGACCACTACGGGTTCCTGCGCGGCGACGAGGCCCTGCGGGCGATCGGCAGGATCATCCAGGAGGTGGCGCTGGAGACCGGCGGGAACACGGTCTTCGTCGGCCACCTGGGTGGCGACGACTTCGTGCTGGTGAGTCCCCTCGAGACCGCGGAGGAGCTGTGCAAGCGGATCATCGAGCGGTGCGACCGGGAGATCCCGCTCGTGTACGAGGCCGAGGATCGCCAGCGAGGGTACATCGAGGTCGAGAACCGGCAGGGCCGCATCGAGCAGTTCCCGCCGCTGTCGATCTCGATCGGCGTGGCCACCACGGAGCGGCGGCGCTTCACCCACCCGGGGGAAGCCGTCACCGTGGCCACCGAGCTGAAGGAGTTCGCCAAGCGCTCGTCGGGGTCCGGCTACGAGCTCGACCGCCGGACCCTCGGGGACGAGCAGGAAGGCACCGCCCCGCCGTATACTTGAGGCCGAAGAGCTCGTCTTCGGGGCGGGGTGGAACTCCCCACCGGCGGTGAGAGTCCGCGACCCCCTGGGACCTATCCAGGGGCTGACCCGGTGAAACTCCGGGACCGACGGTCACAGTCCGGAAGGGAGAAGGCGAGCGGCCGGCGCGCGACCGTTCGCCGGCTGCCGCGTCGTCTCCCCCGTCCCGGGAATGAGGCCGTGGTGGACGACGTGTACATGCGAAGAGCGCTCGACCTGGCCGCGCGGGGAGCCGGCGTGGTCTCCCCCAACCCGCTCGTCGGCGCGGTCCTGGTCCAGGGCGGCCAGGTTGTCGGCGAGGGCTGGCACGAGGGGCCCGGACGCCCGCACGCCGAGGTGGTGGCCCTGGAAGTGGCCGGCGAACGAGCCCGAGGGGCCACCATGTACGTGACCCTGGAGCCGTGTGCCCACTTCGGGCGGACGCCGCCGTGCACTCCGAGGGTGGCGGAGGCCGGCGTGGCCCGGGTGGTCGCCGCGATGGCGGACCCCAACCCCGTTGTCGACGGGCGGGGGGTGAAGGCGCTCCGGTCCGCGGGGATCGAGGTCGTGGTGGGTCCGTTCGAGGACCGGGCGGAGCGCCTGAACGCCCCGTTCCTCAAGCACGTTCGCACCGGCCTCCCCCACGTGACGCTGAAGATGGCGGCCTCCCTCGACGGGAAGGTGGCAGCCCGCGACGGCTCCTCCCGCTGGATCACCGGCGAGGAGGCCCGAGCCGAGGTCCACCGGATGCGGGCCGCGGCCGACGCCATCGTGGTCGGTGCCGGGACGGCGTTCCGGGACAACCCCTCGCTGACCGTCCGCGATCCGGAGTACCGGGGACGGCCGCCCCTGCGGGTGGTGGTGGACGGCCGGGGGATCCTGCCGGAGACGCACCAGGTCTTCTCCGACGGCCGGGCCCCGACCCTCGTGGCCACCACGGAGGGCGCGCCCGGGTGGCGCCGCGAGGCGTGGCGGTCGGCCGGCGCCGAGGTCCTGGTGTTGGACGACGCGGGGTCCGCCCTGATCCCGCTCGACGATCTGTTCCGCGAGCTCGGCAAGCGGGACGTGCAGGGGGTCCTGATGGAAGGGGGCCCCACCCTGGCCTGGGAGGCCGTCGGCCGTGGGCTCGTCGACCAGGTCGTGCTGTTCTTCGCTCCGATCCTGGTGGGGGGCCAGGATGCCCCCAGCGTGCTGATGGGAGGCGGGATCCCCACGATCGCCGACCCGTTCCGGCTCGAGATCGACGAGGTGGCCCGGGTGGGGCCGGACATCAAGGTGGTGGCGCGTGTTCACCGGGATCGTTGAGGAGCGCGGCCGGGTTCGCCAGACGGGCCCGCGACTCGTGGTCGAGTGCCGCACGGTGGCCGAAGACGTGGGCATGGGCGGCTCGATCGCCGTGAGCGGGGTCTGCCTCACGGTGGCCGATCGTCTCCAGGGCGCGCTGGCGTTCGACCTCACCCCGGAGACCCTGGCCCGGACCACGCTCGGCTCGCTGCGGCCGGGGGAGCGGGTGAACCTGGAACGCCCGGTGACCCTGACCACCAGGCTCGGCGGGCACCTCGTGCAGGGCCACGTCGACGGGGTCGGCACGGTGGGCTCGGTCGAGCGTTCCGAAGACGGCGCCGTCGCACGCGTCGGACTCACCGACGGCCTGGGGCGGTACGTCGTGGAGAAGGGGTCGGTCGCGGTCGACGGGGTGAGCCTGACGGTGGCCTCCGTGTCGGAGGACGCCTTCACCGTGGCCCTGGTTCCGCACACCCTCGAGGTCACCACGCTCGGGAAACTGAGCCAGGGAGATCGGGTCAACCTCGAGGTCGACGTGCTGGCGAAGTACGTCGAGGGACTGGTCGGGAGGAGCGCGTGAGCGAGCCGATCCGGCAGGCCGCGCCTCCGGTCCCCGAGCGGGCCTCGTCCGTGTTCGACCCGATCGAGGAGGCCATCGAGGACGTCCGGAAGGGACGGATGGTGATCGTGGTCGACGACGAGGACCGGGAGAACGAGGGCGACCTCATCCTGGCCGCCGAGAGGGTGACGCCGGAGCGGATCGCGTTCATGGTCCGGCACACCAGCGGCGTCATCTGCATGCCGATCGTGGGGGAGCGGCTGGACGAGCTGAACATCCCCCTGATGGTGGCCGACTCGACGAACCTGCAGCGGACGGCGTTCACGGTGTCGGTCGACGCCCTCCAGGGGACCACCACGGGCATCTCGGCGTCGGACCGTGCGGCGACCATCCGCGCGCTGGTCTCCCCCCACTCGAAGCCGCAGGACCTGGTCCGTCCCGGTCACATCTTCCCCCTCCGGTACCGGGAGGGAGGCGTGCTGAAGCGGGCCGGCCACACGGAGGCCGCGGTGGACCTGGCCCGCCTGGCGGGGCTGTACCCGGCGGGGGTGCTGTGCGAGATCGTGAACGAGGACGGCACCATGGCCCGCCTGCCCGACCTGAGCCGGTTCGCCCGGTCCCACCGGCTGCGGATCATCTCGATCTCGGACCTGATCGAGTACCGCCGCCGTCGGGAGCGACTGGTCCGACCGGTGGCGGAGGCCTCGATCCCCACCATCTACGGGCGGTTCGGGGCCCAGGCCTTCGAGAGCACCGTCGACGGCCGGGTCCACGTGGCCATGGTGCTCGGCGAGGTCGGCGACGGACGGGACATCCTGGTCCGGGTCCACTCGGAGTGCCTGACCGGCGACGTCTTCCAGTCCCTCCGGTGCGACTGCGGGACCCAGCTCGACGACGCGCTCGGGAAGATCGGGACGGCGGGCCGGGGGGTCGTCCTGTACATCCGGGGCCACGAGGGCCGGGCCATCGGGCTGACGCACAAGCTGCGGGCCTACCGGCTCCAGGAGCAGGGCGCGGACACCGTGGAGGCCAACGAGGCCCTCGGCTTCGAGCCCGACCCCCGAGAATACGGGATCGGCGCCCAGATCCTCTACGAGCTGGGCGTTCGGACGATGCGCCTGCTCACCAACAACCCGGCCAAGCGCGCCGGGCTGGAGGGCTACGGGCTGTCGATCGTGGAGCGCGTCCCGCTGGAGACCACGCCGACGGAGCACAACATCGCCTACCTCCGGGCCAAGCGAGAGAAGCTGGGCCACCTGCTCGAGAACCTGGAGCCGGAGGAGGGGCGACCGTGACCCCGATCGTCCATGAGGGCTCGATGGAGGCTCGAGGGCGTCGCTTCGCCATCGCCGTGGGCCGGTTCAATGAGGTCGTAACGTCCAAGCTCCTCGAGGGGGCGCTGGCCGCGTTCCGGCGGCACGGCATCGTGGAGGAGGACCTCGAGGTGGCCCGGACGCCCGGCGCCTTCGAGCTCCCTCTGACGGCCATGCGGCTCGCCGAGAGTGGGGGCTTCGACGCGGTGGTCTGCCTGGGCGCGGTGATCCGTGGCGAGACCGCGCATTTCGACTACGTGGCGGGGGAGTGCGCCCGAGGCATCCAGCGCGTGGCCCTGGACACCGGGGTGCCGTGCATCTTCGGGGTGCTCACCACCGAGACGCTGGCGCAGGCCCTCGACAGGGCCGGCGGGAAGCACGGGAACAAGGGATGGGAGGCCGCCACCGCGGCGATGGAGATGGCCGGCCTCCTCGACGAGCTGCCGAAACGGGAGGCGCCATGATCGTGGAGAAGCCGTGGGGGAAGGTCGCGACCTACGCCCTCAACCAGCCCTCATCGGTTCGCATCATCACGATCGAGCCCGGCCAGACCACCAGCGAGCACTACCACCAGCTGCGCGACGAGATGTGGGTGGTCCTCGACGAGGGACTCCGGGTGCAGATCGGGAACCGCGAGGTCGTGGCGAGGCCGGGGGAGGAGTTCGTCGTCCGGGCCGAGGAGCCCCACCGCATCACCAACACGGGAGAGCGTCGCGGGCGGGTGATGGAGATCGCCCACGGCTACACGACGGAAGACGACACATTCCGGCTCCAGGACGACTACGGGCGGCCGCTCGAGCCCAGGTGGTAGTCGCGCCCGGCCGCGGTCCGCAGGAGCGTCTCGTCGGCGGCGTCGACGTGGAGGAAGGCGGCCGGCTCCTCGACGGGTAGGGGAGCGCGCATGGCGTCCGCCGTGTAGATCTGTCCCTTCCAGTACAGGTCCTCGAGGAGCTGTACGAGCGTCGGATCGAACCACCATCCCGACTTGTCCCGGAGGAAGGCCAGGACCTCCTGCACGGGTTGCGGGTCGCGGTACGGGCGTTTGCACGTGAGGGCCTCGAACACGTCCACGACGGAGACGATCCGGCCGACCAGGGGGATGTGTTCGCCGGCCAGACCCCTCGGGTAGCCGGTCCCGTCCCAGCGTTCGTGGTGCGACCGGATCCCTTCGGCGATCGGTCGGAGCTCGGGGGAGACCGACACCAGGAGGTCGGCGCCCATATCGGAGTGCCGGCGCATCGTCCTTGTCTCCTCGTCGGTGAGGCGTCCCGGCTTCTGCAGGATCTGCTCCGGGACGCCGATCTTCCCGAGGTCATGGAGGAGCCCCGCCCAGTAGACGGCGCGGAGGTCCTCGCGGGTCAGGCCCAACGTGATGGCCACCACCCGGGAGTTGTGAGCCACCCTCGACGAATGTCCCCCGGTGGGCTCGTCGCGGAGCTCAACGGTCGACGCGAAGGTCGACAGGGTCCGGGCGTGGATCGTGGCGATCTTGTTGACCAGCCGCTCGTTCTGGCGCAGGTGATGCTGGAGGAGCTCCTGGGTCGCTCCCACGAACCCACCGATGAGCACGAAGAACCCCGACCGGACCGCCCAGTCGCCCAGGGGATCTCTCGACCCCGGCATCCACACCCCGATGATCAGGCCGGACACGACCCCAACCAGCATCCCCCCGGGCGCCTTGAACACGATGGCCGCGAGGAGGATGGGGACGTACAGGAGGTGCGCCCACGGGCTGGGCGGGCCGTCGGCCGCGTACAGGAGGAGCGCCGCGCCCGCGAGGAGAACGGCGACGGCGCCCGCGGCCCAGAACTGCCCCGGGCCTCGGAGCGCGCGCCAGCCATCCATCCGACTTTTGGGAACGGCAAGCTCCCGTCCGGTCGGGGGGGATGCCGGCCTGCGAGCGGTGTCGCGGGCACTCATGGCTACATGAGGGTGCGGTCAGGAGACACGCCTGTCCAGTCGGCTGTTCGGGGGAGGGGTCGGTCGTACGGGGGAGAAAGACGAGGCCCGTCTTTGCCCGCCTGAGTCGGTGTGCTAGGCTGGCCGACTGAATCGGCGGGCCACGCCGCGGAGCAAGGAGGTTCAGGTTGGCCCAGGGAACGGTCAAGTGGTTCAGCAACGAGAAGGGCTACGGCTTCATCGCCCGACCCGACGGTGACGACGTCTTCGTGCATTTCTCGGCGATCGAGGGTGACGGGTACAAGACTCTGTCCGAGGGGCAGGAAGTGGAATTCGACATCGTTGAGGGGCCGAAGGGCCAGCAGGCGGCGAACGTCCGTCCGATCCAATAGCTGCGACCGCGAACTGCGGGAGGGAGCCCTGCGGGGCTCCTCCCCGTTGAGGTGGGTATCGACAGGGCCCCGCACGTGCCCCTATACTGCTGCTTGCGCATGACGATCCACCACAGCCGCAGGTGACCTTCCCCCCCGCCCCTTCCCCGGAGGTGATGTCGAGTCTCGGTTGAGCCTCGCATCAACGAGCGGATCCGGGCCCCCCAGGTGCGTCTGGTCGGTGCGGACGGCGCCCAGGTCGGGATCGTCTCGGTGCAGGATGCGCTGGAGCGGGCTCAGGCCGCGGACCTCGACCTCGTCGAGGTGGCCCCACAGGCCAACCCGCCCGTGTGCCGGATCATGGACTACGGCAAGTACAAGTACGAGCGGGCGATGCGGCAGAAGGAGGCCCGGAAGAAGCAGGCCCGGATCGAGGTCAAGGAGATCAAGTTCCGGCCGAAGATCGACCGGCACGATTACGAGACGAAGAAGGGACACGTGGTGCGGTTCCTCGAGGCGGGAGCCCGCGTGAAGGTGACCATCATGTTCCGAGGACGCGAGATGGCTCACACCGAGCTCGGACAGCGTATCCTCGACAGGCTCGTCGAGGATCTCGACAGCCTGGCCACGGTCGAGCAGCCTTCCAAGCTCGACGGGCGGAACATGGTGATGGTCCTGGCTCCGACGAAGAAGCCGGCCCCGCGAGGGCGCCGCGAGCCGGAGGCCGCCACCACGAGACCAGAGGAGTGAGCGAGTCGTGAAACAGAAGACGCACCGTGGGGCCGCCAAGCGGTTCCGGGTGACCAGGAAGGGGAAGGTGCTCCACCGGGGCGCGAACCTCAACCACTTCCTGGGGAAGAAACGGAGGAGCCGGAAGCGTCGCCTGACGCGGACCGGGACGGTCGGGCCGGAGAAGGCCCGGATCCTCCGGCTGCTGGGGAGGCGGTAGTGCCCAGGGTGAAGCGTGGCGTCCACGCCCGGAAGAAGCGGCGGGGCGTCCTCGAACAGGCCAAGGGCTACCGGGGCGCCCGGTCGCGGCGGTTCCGGGTGGCTCGGGAGCAGCTGCTCCACTCCGGTCAGTACGCCTACCGGGACCGGCGGGCCAAGAAGCGCGAGTTCCGGCGGCTGTGGATCACGCGGATCGGCGCCGCCTCACGACAGCACGGCATGTCCTACTCGGCATTCATCCAGGGCCTCCGAGAGGCTCGGCTGGATCTCGACCGCAAGGTCCTGGCCGACATCGCCGCCCGGGACCCCCGCGGCTTCGCCGGGTTGGTCGAGGTGGCTCGCCGGGGACTGGGCGCGTGAGCACGGGCGGGGCGCCGGCCCCCCCACGGTGATCTCCAGCACCAAGAACCCCAGAGTCGCCGACGCCGCCAAGCTGAAGAAGCGAGGCCTCCGGGAGCAGCGCGGGCGGTTCCTGGTGGAGGGCGCGCAGGCGGCGGGCGAGGCCGTGGGGGTCGGCGCCGTGGAGCTTCTGTTCCACGTGCCCGGCGCAACTGGTCGCGTCCCCGAGGTCGTGGCCGCGGCGGAAGCGGCGGGGGTCGAGGTCGAGGCCGTGTCCGAGGCGGTGATGGACCATCTCACCTCCGCGGTGACGCCCCAGGGCATCGTGGCCGTGGCCGGGTTCGTGGACGTCCCGATGTCGGAGCTCGAGCCCGGACCGGTCCCGGTCCTGTGCTCGGTCCGGGATCCCGGCAACGCCGGGACGCTCCTCCGCTCCGCCGACGCCTCGGGGGCGGCCGGCGTCGTGTTCACCACCGATTCGGTCGACGTGTACAACGCCAAGGCCGTGCGCGCCTCGGCCGGCTCGGTCTTCCACGTGCCCGTGGTCCGGGAGGTTCCCGCGGCAGACGCCGTCGAGACGCTGCGGGCGAGCGGGGCGCAGGTGCTGGCGGCCGCCGCCGACGGGGAGGCCGCCGCCCACGAGGTTGACCTGGCCCGGCCCACGGCCCTCCTGCTCGGGAACGAGGCCTGGGGCCTTCCTCCGGAGATCCGGGCCCTCGCGGACGGCTCCGTCCGGGTGCCGATCTCCGGGCGGGCGGAGTCCCTGAACCTGGCGGCTGCCGGAACGGTGCTGCTCTTCGAGGCCGCCCGCCAACGGCTCGGATCGGACGGGGCTGGTGGCGGCGATCTCGCTCGGGTCATCTCGGCGTCGGTGCACGACCTTCGGCTGCCGCTCACGGCCCTGAAGGGCTTCGCCTCCACGCTCGTGGACCGGTGGGACCGGTTCCAGGACCCTGCCCGTCACGAGATGGTCGAGGGCATGCTCCTGGATATCGAGCGGATCTCCTCGATGATCGGGCTCATGGTGGACGTGGCTCGGATCGAACAGGGACGGGTGGAGTCCACCTCGGACCGGCGTGACCTCGCGGAGAGCCTGGCCTGGGTCGCCGAGCTGTTCGGCCGAAGCCGCGACTATCCGAACGTCGAGGTGCGTGGGAGCGCGCCGGTCGCGGTCGATAGGGAGCGCCTCCAGAGCCTGCTCCTGGCCCTGTGCGACGGGGCGATGTGGTGGGGACAGGAGGGCTCCATCCGGATCGAGGCTCGCACGGAAGGGAGCGCGGCGGTGCTGGAGGTTCACCGCGGGGGCGGCGGTCCGAACGAGGCCGAGGCCGAGTCCATGTTCGGCGGGCCCGGCAGCGAGGGATCCCGGATCGGCCTCTATGTGGCCCGTCGGATCGCCGAGGAGCTGGGCGGATCCCTCGTGGCCGAGGGCGGCGACGGGGTGCGGTTCCGCCTGACCCTTCCGGCCTAGGTTCGCGCCTCGATCAGGGCCCGGAGACGCTCCAGGTCTCCCTGGAAGATACGACGCAGAAGCGGCCGGTACGCCCTGATCCCGAGCCGCCCCAGGAAGCCCCAGGGCGGCGCCAGCGTCTCTCGCCAGAACAGATTGCTCCCCTCGTCCGTGGGAGAGAGCTCCATGTACCCGAGGCCCCCCACCCATCCGAGGTGCTCGATCTCCAGAACGGCCGGCGGCTCCCAGCGGGTCACCCGGATGCGGTCCCGGGTGGCGATGCCTCCGATGCGCACCGTGGCCTCAGCCTCGACCCCCACGCCCTCTCGCTGCGAGCCGACGACGCGGACGTCCCGCATCTCCCGCATCCACCGGGGGAGCTCCTCCCAGTCGACGAGCCAGGGCCACACCGCCTCGGCGGGGCGGCCGATGTCGATGCCCGTGACGACGTGGATTGGGCCGGCCAGGACTCCCGTACACTAGCCCTCCATGAAGGCCCCCGAGGCGACGGAGCTGCTCCGCGAGGCTCGCGCCCGGGGGCTCGCCGCCATCGAAGCCGCCTCGGATCTGGAGGCGCTTCGGGCGGCGGAGGTGAAGGTGCTCGGCCGCAAGGCCCCGGTCTCCGAGGTGCAGCGCTCGCTGGGAAGCCTCGATCCCTCGGATCGTCCCGCCGTCGGGCAGGCCGTAAACGGGCTCTTCGAGGAGCTCCGGGGCGCCGTGGCCGCTCGCCGGGCCGCCCTGGAGGTCCAGGCCGAGGGGGCGGTGGCCGAGTCGGACCGCATCGACGTGTCGCTCCCGGGACGCCGACCGCCGCCCGGAGGGCTGCATCCCCTCACCAACACCCTGCGCCGGGTCGTCGACGTGTTCGTGAGCCTCGGCTACCGCGTCAGCGAGGGGTCGGAGATCGAGACCGAGTGGTACAACTTCGACGCGCTGAACTTCCCGCCCGACCACCCCGCCCGGCTCACGCAGGACACGCTGTACCCCGACGTTCCCGGGAGGGACGACCTGCTGCTCCGCACGCACACCTCGCCGGTCCAGATCAGGACGATGGAGATCCAGGAGCCGCCGATCTACGTGGTGATCCCCGGACGCTGCTACCGGCGCGACACGCCCGATGCGACCCATCTCCCCGTGTTCCAGCAGGTGGAGATCCTGGCGGTCGACGAGGGCCTGTCGCTGGCGGACATGAAGGGAACCGTGGAGGCGTTCGCCCGGGCCCTGTTCGGCCAGGACCAGCGGGTCCGGATCTATCCCGACTACTTTCCGTTCGTCGAGCCCGGAGCGGGCGTGGACCTGTCGTGCTTCCTGTGCGGCGGGGTCGGGTGCCGGGTGTGCGGAAACGGATGGATCGAGATCATGGGCGCCGGCATGGTGCACCCGGCGCTGTTCGAGAACACGGGCGTGGATCCGGAGCGCTACACGGGGTTCGCCGCGGGGATGGGCATCGAACGCATCGCCATGCTCCGGCACGGCGTGCCGGACATCCGCATGTACTACGAGGGCGACGTGCGGTTCCTGTCGCAGTTCGCCCGGAGCGCGTAGGGATGCGGGTCCCGCTCGGCTGGCTCCGTGAGCACGTCCCGATCACGCTCTCGGTCGAGGACCTGGCCGAGCTCATGACGATGCATGGGCTGCCGATCGAGAGGATCGTGCGGCCGTGGGAGGAGCTGTCCGGCGTGGTGGTGGCCCGCGTCCTCGAGGTTCGGGACCACCCGGGGGCGGACCGCCTGTGCCTGGCCCGGATCGACGCCGGCGGCCAGGAGCGCCAGGTGGTCGTGGGCGTTCGGAACATGGGGACCGGCGACCTGGTGCCGTACGCGCCTCCGGGAGCGATCCTTCCCGGTTTCGACGGGCCGCTGGAGCGCCGGGACATCCGCGGGGTGCCCTCGGAGGGGATGCTCTGCTCACCGAAGGAGCTGGCGATCTCGGCGGATCACGAGCGGATCCTCGTCCTGGGGGATGGCGCCGAGCCCGGCGCGGACGTGAAGGAGGCCGTGGGCCTCGACGAGGTCGTGCTGGACGTCGAGGTCCTGGCGAACCGGGGCGACCTCCTGTCGATCGTCGGCGTGGCCCGGGAGGTCGCGGCCATGACCGGAGGAGACCTGGTCCGGCCCGACACGTCGGTCGAGGAGCGCCCCGAATCCGGCGCCGACGCCGTCACGGTCGAGGTCTCGGATCCTGAGCGATGTCCCAGGTACCTGGCTCGGGCGATCAGCGAGGTCGCCGCCGGCCCGTCCCCGCTGGAGGCACAGGTGCGCCTGACCGCGGCGGGGATGCGTCCGCGGTGGAACGTGGTGGACGCCACGAACTACGTGATGCTCGAGCTGGGCCAGCCCCTGCACGCGTTCGACCTCCGCCGCCTGGCCGGTCCGGGGATCGTGGTCCGCCGGGCGGAGGAGGGGGAGCGACTGGTCACGCTCGACGGTGTCGAGCGGACCTTCACCGGGGACGACCTGCTGATCGCCGACCGGGAGCGGGCCGTGGCGGTGGCCGGGGTCATCGGCGGCGCCGACACAGAGGTGACCGAGGGGACGAGTGATGTCCTCCTCGAGTCGGCCGTGTTCGAGGCGGCGAGCATCTTCCGAACGTCCCGCAGGCTGGGGATGCGAACCGAGGCGTCGATCAGGTTCGACCGCGGCGTGGACCCCGAAGGGGTTGCGGCCGCCGCGGAGCGGGCCGCCGTCCTGATCGCCCAATGGGCCGGCGGCCGGGTCCTGGAGGGCTCGGTGGACGTGGGGGAGGCGCCGCCCCGGCGAACGGCCGCCGTGCGTTCGCCCCGGGCGTCGATGTTGTTGGGCGTCGACCTCACCCAGGCCGATGTGCGGGAGGCACTGGGCCGCCTCCGCATCCCCGCCAGGGATGCCGAGGGCGAGGTCGTGGCCGAGATCCCCTCGTACCGCGTCGACGTGGTCCAGGAGGTCGACCTGATCGAGGAGGTGGGCCGGGCCGTGGGCTACGATCGCGTGCCGTCGTCCCTGCCGGGCATCCGCCAGGCCGGAGGGCTCACCCGGGAGCAGCGGATGCGGCGTCGGATCGCCGATCTCCTCGCCGGTGCGGGGCTGTGGGAGGTCCACTCGGTCCCGTTCGCCTCATCCGCGGACCTTGCGGTGGTCCCACCGGCCGAACGCCCGCCCGTCCGCATGGGGAACCCGATCTCCGGTGACGACGCGTACCTGCAGACCGGCCTCCTTCCGGGGCTCCTGCGGGCGGCTCGACGCAACGTGGCCCACCGGCGAACCTCCGTCAGGCTGTTCGAGATCGCCGTCACGTTCGAGGCGGAAGCCACCGAGCCCGTGGAGGAGGAGCGGGTTGCCGTCCTGCTGACGGGGCCGGTGGGGGAGGGGTGGCCCTCGGAGCGGCGTGGTCACGACTTCCTGGACGTCAAGGGCGTGCTGGAGCACCTCCTGGACGGCCTGGGCGCCGACGGCATGGCCCTCGGTGAGCCCGCCGGCCCGCCGTGGCATCCGGGCCGATCGGTGCGGGTCTCGGTCGGTGGCGACCCGGCCGGGGTGGTGGGCGAGCTGCACCCGGGCGTGGCGGCGCGCTTCGACCTCCCGGGCGGAGTATCGGCGTTCGAGCTCCGGGTGGGACCGCTGCTGGCCGCCTCCGGGGCGGAGGCCCGGTACCGCGACGTGTCGCGCTTCCCGCCGGTGCACCGGGACGTGGCCTTCGTCCTCGACCGACAGGTCCCGGCCGGGTCGGTGCGGGCCGCGCTGGTGGAGGCCGCGGGTGATCTCCTCGATCGGGCCATGCTCTTCGACGTGTTCGATGGGGAGCCGCTGCCCGAGGGCAGTCGCAGCCTGGCCTTCTCCCTGGATTTCCGGGCGCCCGATCGAACGCTCACCGACGACGAGGTCGAGGAGCGGATCCGGGCCATCGCGAACCGGCTCGCCGCCGACTTCCGCGCCGAGCTCCGCGCCGGCTGACCTCGCCCTATGGCGGCCTCGCGGTCGCTGGGGCCACCGGGATAGACTCGGCCGGTGGAGCGTGACTTCCTCACGATCGACGACGTCTCCCCCAAGGAGCTCGACCACCTCCTCGAGCTCGCGGTCGAGGTCAAGCGATCGCCCGGAGACTTCGCCTCCAGGCTGACCGGGATGTCCGTGGCCCTGATCTTCGAGAAGCCCTCGACCCGCACCCGGGTGTCGCTCGAGGTGGCGGTGGCATCGGCGGGCGGTCACCCCCTGGCGCTGTCCTCGTCCGAGCTCCAGCTCGGCCGGGGCGAGACGATCGAGGACACCGGCCGGGTCCTGTCCCGGTATTGCCAGGCCATCGTCCTCCGCACCTTCGGCCAGGAGCGCCTCGAGGCGCTGGCCGCCGGAGCGACCGTCCCGGTGGTGAACTCCCTCTCCGACTACGAGCATCCCTGTCAGATCCTGGCGGACCTGCTCACCGTCAAGGAGAGTAAGGGTGACCCGGCCGGGCAGATCGTGGCCTACCTCGGGGACGGGAACAACGTCGCCCATTCCCTGCTGCTGGGCGGCGCCATGCTCGGCATGCGGATGCGGGTGGCCACGCCGATGGGCTTCGAGCCCATCCCGCAGATCGTGGAGCGGGCCAGCGAGATCGCCTCGGAGGCCGGGGGTTCGATAGAGGTCGGGAACGACGCGCAGGCCGCCGCGGAGGGCGCCGACGTGCTGTACACCGACGTGTGGGCCTCGATGGGCCAGGAACGGGAGCACGACGAGCGGGTCCTCGTCTTCACGCCGTACCGGCTGGATTCGGACAAGGTGACCCGGGCGGCCGACGACGTCATCGTGATGCACTGCCTCCCCGCGCACCGGGGCGAGGAGATCACGGACGAGGTGATCGACGGGCCCCACTCCGTGGTGTGGGATCAGGCCGAGAACCGGCTCCACACCCAGAAGGCCCTGCTCCTCTGGCTCCTTGGGCGCGAGTAGCGCTCGGGCGATGCGGATCGCGATCTTCGGCGCCGGCGGCGCGGGCGGATACCTGGGGGCTCGGCTGGCGGAGGCCGGCCAGGACGTGGTCCTCATCGCCCGAGGGGAGCACCTCCGGGCCATCCGGGAGCACGGGCTCCGCCTGGACAGCATCGCCGGCGACGCCCTGATCCATCCGATCGAGGCCACCGACGACCCCGCCGAGGCCGGATCGGTCGAGGCGGTGATCGTGGCCACGAAGACCTGGCAGCTGCCCGAGGCCGCTCGAGCCCTGCGGCCCTTGGTCGCGCGGGACACCGCGGTCCTGTCGGTGCTCAACGGTGTCGAGGCCGCGGACGTGCTTCGGGAGGCCGTCGGTCCCGAGCACGTGCTCGGCGGGCTGTGCGGGATGATCTCGTTCGTGGCGGAGCCCGGCCTCATCCGCCACGCCGGCGCGGAGCCCTGGCTGACCCTGGGCGAGTTCGGCGGAGGCGGGAGCGATCGTGTTCACCGTCTGGCGGAGGTGTTCGACGGCTGCCGAGGCCTGCGGGTGGAGATCGCCGAGGACATCGACGCGGCGCTGTGGAACAAGCTCGTGTTCATCACGGCCACGGGTGGCGTGGGCGCCGTGACGCGGGTGCCGATGGGCGTGTTCCGGTCCGTCCCCGAGTCCCGGGCGATGCTCGAGGCCGCCATGCGCGAGGTCGTGGCGGTGGCGAGGGCACGGGGAGTGGATATCGGCGAGGACTCCGTGGCGGGGGCCCTGGCCCTGGTCGACCGGCTGGAGCCCCACGGCACGTCGTCGATGCAGCGCGACTTCATGGAGGGTCGGCGGTCCGAGCTGGAGGCGTGGAACGGCGCTGTGGTCCGCCTCGGCCGGATGGCGGGCGTGGAGACGCCCCGGTCTCTACGCCGCGCTGCTCCCGCAGGAGCTGGCGGCCCGGGGGGAGCTCGAACCGCCGGAGGGGGCCCGGAAGCGGCCCGCGTAGACTGGGGGATCGATGCCGCGAACGAACGACGAGGTCGCGGACCTCCTTCAGGAGTATTCGGACCTCGTCTCGATCTCCGGAGGCGACTCCTTCAAAGCCCGGGCCTACGAGAAGGCGGCGCGGTCGGTGGCCGGGTACCACGGCGACGTCCGGACGTTGGACGTGAAGGCGTTGGGCCGGATCCCGAACGTGGGCAAGTCGATCGCCGAGAAGGTCAAGGAGTACCTCGACACCGGGGCCATGCAGGCCCTCGAGGAGCTCCGCACCGAGATCCCCGATGGGGTCCGCTCGCTCCTGGCCATCCCCAGCCTCGGTCCCAAGAAGGCCATGACCCTGTACGAGGAGCTCCACGTGGCCTCCCCCGAGGAACTGCTGGATGCCCTCCACGAGCAGAGGCTGCGGGGACTCCCGGGATTCGGGCCCAGGACCGAGGAGAACCTGCTCCGAGGCATCCAGCAGCTACAGCAGTCGGGCGACCGGGTCCTGCTCGGCGTGGCCTTCGACCTGGCCGAGGAGATCCTGGGGGAGCTTCGAGGCGTCAAGGAGGTGAGGCGCTGCGACTACGCCGGCTCGCTCCGGCGGATGCGGGAGACGATCGGGGACATCGATCTGCTCGTGGCCGCGGAGGAGGCCGGGCCCGTCATGGACGCGTTCGCCTCCATGACGTACGTGGCCCGGGTCCTGGCCCGGGGGCAGACGAGGTCATCCATCCTCACCACCAAGGGCCTCCAGGTCGACCTTCGCGTGGTGGAGCCCGCCGTGTGGGGCGCCGCCCTCCAGTACTTCACGGGTTCGAAGGCACACAACGTCCGGATCCGAGAGATGGCCGTGCGGAAGGGTCTCAAGCTCTCCGAGTACGGGCTCTTCCGGGTCGAGGGCGGCAAGCTGGTCGTGGCCGAGACGGAAGAGGAGGTCTACGAGCGGCTGGGCCTGCCGTGGATCCCCCCGACGCTCCGCGAGGACCGGGGCGAGGTCGAGGCGGCGCTGAGGGGAGAGCTGCCGGACCTGGTGCAGGAGCGTGATATCAGGGGCGACCTTCACTCCCACACGGATCTCACCGACGGCGTGGCCCCCCTGGAGGAGATGGTGGCCACGGCCCGGGCTCGGAGGCTGAAGTACTACGCGGTCACGGACCACGCCGAGCTCCTGTACATGCAGAGGATGACCAGGGACAAGATGCTGGCCCAGCGTGCTCGCCTCGGAGAGCTCGGCGGCCGGGGCGACATGGTCCTCCTGCACGGCACCGAGCTCAACATCCAGCCGGACGGTTCGGTCGACTGGGACCAGGAGTTCCTGGAGGGGTTCGACGTGTGCGTGGCCTCGGTGCATTCGCACTTCAATCAGTCGAAGGAGGAGATGACCCGCCGGATCATCCGAGCCATCGAGCATCCGTGCGTGAACATCCTCGGCCACCCAACGGCCAGACAGATCGGTCGGCGGCCCCCGATCGACTTCGACGTCGAGGAGGTGTTTGCGGTGGCCGCCAGGACCGGCACCGCTCTGGAGATCAACTCGTTCCCGGACCGTCTTGATCTGAACGACGAGCTGGTGGCCTGGGCCCGGGAGCAGGGAGCGGTGTTCGCCGTCGACACCGACTCCCACTCCCCTGTGCATCTCCCGAACATCCGGTTCGGCGTGGCCACGGCGCAGCGCGGCTGGGTGACCAAGGCCGAAGTGATCAACACGTGGCCACTGGGGAAGCTCAAGCGCTTCCTGGCCAAGGGCCGGCCGGGCCGTACGTGAACCTCCGGCCCATGCCCCGCCGGTTCTACGCGCGGGATCCCGTCGAGGTGGCCGGCGACCTGGTGGGCCGGGTGCTGGTGCGGGAGCTCGACGGTGAGCGCCTCGTGGGCCGGGTGGTCGAGGCGGAGGCCTACGCGCCCGATGATCCGGCCAGCCACACCTTCCGCGGCCGCACGCCGAGGAACGCCACGATGTTCGGGCCGCCGGGGCACGCCTACGTGTACATCTCACACGGGATCCACCACTGCCTCAACCTCACCACGGGGGACGCCGCCGCCGTGCTGGTGCGCGCGCTCGAGCCGTTGGAGGGTCTCGAGGGGATGGCTCGACGTCGAGGGACCGGCGAGCCCCGACTCCTGTGCGCCGGCCCGGGCAGGCTGTGTCAGGCGATGGGGATCACCCTGGCGGAGAACGGCAGGGACCTGGTCCGTCGGGACGGCCTGTGGCTGGCCCTAGGCGAACCGGCGGCTGCCGTCGTGTCGACCCCGCGGGTAGGGCTCTCCGTGGCCATGGACGTCCCGTGGCGGTTCGTGGAGCGGGGGACCAGGTTCGCGTCCCGGTCCGTCCGCGCCGTCAGCGAGCCACCACGATCGTGACTGTGCTCCCGGGGGGCGCAGGCGTCCCCGGGGCCGGATCCTGGCCGATCACCGTGTCCCGCTGATACGCGGAGCCCCGCTCGTAGGTTCGATCGACGTTGTACCCGTGAGAGCGGAGGACGGACACGGCCGTGCCCACCGAGATCCCCACGACGGGAGGAACGCCTCCCGGGGGGGTCCCGGTGATC
>JBOGWD010000205.1:0-2052 GCA_050693275.1 Actinomycetota bacterium
GACTCGTTGTCGGAGCCAAGGGGACCTCCTTCCCCGTGAGTGGTTGCTCAACGGGGGGAGCATCCCCCTGGCTCCTTCTCATGTGTGGGAGGCTGTCGGAGTGTCCACCCGTATCGTGGGCAGTACGACCTAGAGTCGCTGCGTCAGCTTCTCGGCCACTCCTCCTACGTCATGGTCAGGCGGTATGCCGAGTTGGCATCAGAAGAGGTTGCGGAGAAGCACTTGACCGCATCTCCCGGCGATCATCTGCATCGGCCTCGCCGTGGTCGGCGGGACTAGATCTCAGGACCTTGGTGAGCGCCGTCGCCATCTAGTGAGGAATTGTTCGGACCTCGTCGAGGTCCACACCCCATCCTCTCAGTGGAGATGTCCCCGAAGTGTAGGTGGG
Organism: Actinomycetota bacterium; assembly: GCA_050693275.1. GTDB lineage: Bacteria > Actinomycetota > UBA4738 > UBA4738 > CALAEC01 > CALAEC01. The sequence continues at coordinate 389 of JBOGWD010000205.1, forward strand.
CCCCAAAGACTGCGTACGTATTAGGCCGGGCCGTGCTCCGGAAAGTCGCCACGTCCGAACGATTGAGGTAATCCCGCACCTCTTGTTCGGATGATTGGCTGTCTGGGGCGAAGACACCGAGTGCAAGGCGGGGTACGGGGATGGCCGGGAGCAGATCAACTCGAAGAGGCTCCATCCATCCCGCGTCGTTAACGGCAAGAGCATAGGTGCGGTACAGCCCCGGGTTGCCGAAGTAGTAACACTCGGCCCAGTGGAACCGTCTCGCACCCAACCATCCCATGAGTCCATCAGGAGGCTGCTTCATACGGAATTCGACTAGGGTGAAGTCGCCTAATGGCTCTCGAGCAGTCGACACGAGAGACTGCTCTCCGAGCCACCGGCGGGTGAACACTCCGAACGCCAGGGCGAGTCAGCCCTAAAGCTAGATCGTGCCCCCGCCGGGAGGCGAGGAGCCGACGGCTGGTGGGATGTCGTGCCATCTGAGCACTGATCCATTAGGGCGCCGCGTACTCCTCCAGGCTCGAGGAGGTCGTCGAGGAAGGAGGGCGCGTGATCTACGTCGGGATCGACTGGTCGGAGAGCCACCACGACGTGTGCGTGATGGATGCCGCGGGAGGGGTCCTGTCGAAAGGGCGGGTCCCGGATGGGTTCGAGGGGGTTGCCCGCCTGCACGAGATGGTGGCCGCACATGCCGAGGAGCCCTCGGACGTCGCGGTCGGCATCGAGCTCGACCGCGGACTGCTGGTCGGCGCTCTCGTGGCCGCCGGCTACGCGGTCCACGCGGTGAACCCCTTGTCGGTCGACCGGTACCGTGATCGCCACCGCACGTCCGGAGCGAAGTCCGACCCCGGGGACGCAAGGGTCCTGGCGGACCTGGTCCGCACCGACCGTCACCTGCACCGGGAAGTGGCGGGCGACACCGAGCTGGCCGAGGGCGTGAAGGTGCTGGCCCGGGCCCACCAGGGCCTGATCTGGTCCCGGCAGCGACAACTGAACCAGCTCAGAAACGCCCTGCGGGAGTTCTACCCCGCGGCCCTGGAGGCCTTCGGGACCGACCTGGCCTCTGCTGATGCCCTGGCGGTGCTGGGTGCAGCCCCCACACCCGAAACCGGCCGCTCCCTCACCGCGGCTCGGATCGCCGCGGCACTCAAGCGCGGCGGGCGACAGCGACGGGTCCGCGAACGCGCTGAGGAGATCCGCATCGCCCTTCGCAGCTCCCAGCTCGAGGCAGCCGAGGTGCTGTCGCGGGCCTACGGTGAGGTCGTGCGCTCGCAAGTGCGGATCGTGGCGGAGATGAGCGAGCAGATCGAGGGGCTCGAGCGCGAGCTCGAAGGCCGTTTTGAGGAACACCCGGACGCCGAGATCCTTCGCAGTCTTCCAGGACTCGGCTCAGTCCTCGGCGCCCGGGTCCTCGCGGAGTTCGGGGATGACCCGACCCGCTACGCCGATCCTAAGGCCCGCAAGAACTACGCGGGCACTTCGCCGATCACCAAGGCCTCGGGGCGCTCGAGGGTCGCGCTCGCCCGGTTCGCACGCAACCGGCGGCTGGCCGACGCCTTGGACATGTGGGCGTTCTGCTCGCTGACGAGCTCATCCGGTGCACGCAACCACTACGACGCTCACAGGGCCAGGGGAAAGACCCATCGGCAGGCGCTTCGGTCCCT
>JBOGWD010000206.1:0-1033 GCA_050693275.1 Actinomycetota bacterium
TCGCGATCGACGTCGAGCAGATCGGCGAGCTTCATGGCCATGAGCGTGCCGTGCAGGCCGTGCTCGAACGGGAACCCCATGCCCAGGTCGGTGGCAAGGCACGTGGCGGCGATGAGCTCGGCGGCCCGGACGGGCTCGCTCTCAGGCGGTGCTTTCTGCGTCACCCCAACGAAGGGTACGCCAGCGCTGCCTCGCATGCGCTGGGCACGAGGCGAGCCGCACAGCTCACCGCGACGAGCACAGCGATGCACGGAGCAGGGATGTAGGCGAGAGAGGACGGGTATGCTCCGAGCCGCGGGAGGGCGATTATGGGAACAACGAACAGGTCAACGGACGCCCATGCTTGGGGCCCGACCGGTACACGGGAACCGGTGTTCGCGTGGACGCCGCCCGACCCGACGGCGGCTCGAGCGGTCCTCGGACGCGTGACGCCAGAGCGCGAGGGAGGGACGCCTCTCGACCGCCTGCGGTTCGGGACGTACCTGGCGTCGAACGTCACGGCGGTCGCCCTGTATGAGCTGGTGACCGAGGAGGTCGGTCGCCGTCTCGGCGTCCCGTCCGAGCTTGTGGTCGAGACATCCTACGAAAGCTGCGAGAAGGACCAGAACGAGGTGTGCTTCGTGTGCAGTCTCCCGTACGTGACCTTCGAGCGCCGGGGCCTCGATCTGGCCGTCCCGGTGGCCGCTCCGGTGCTCCAGGGCCCACGGTACGGGAGCCGGCCGGTCTACTTCTCCGACGTGATCGTCCATCGAGACAGCCCGTTCCGGTCTTTCCTCGACCTCCGGGGAAGATCCTGGGCGTACAACGAGCCCCTGTCCCACTCGGGGTACGGGATCACCCGGTACCATCTCGTGCGACTGGGGGAGACGAACGGGTTCTTCGGCGAGGTTGTGGAAGCGGGGTTCCACCAGGAGGCCATCCGAATGGTGGCCCGGGGAGATGTGGACGGCTCGGCGATCGATTCCCAAGTGCTTGGGATGGAGCTCCGCGACCATCCCGACCTCGCGGAACACGTTCGGGTGGTGGAGGCCCT
>JBOGWD010000207.1:0-4072 GCA_050693275.1 Actinomycetota bacterium
CCGGCGACAATCCGTTCCCGGGAAGCCTGGCCCTGTCGTTCGGACACCGGAACTCCTTCGGGATCGGGTTCGACCCGGTCACCGGCCGGCTGTGGCAGAGTGAGAACGGGCCGAACTGCGACGACGAAGTCAACCTGATCGTCAAGGGCGGCAACTACGGCTGGGGCGGGGGCTCGTCGTGCCCGGGCACCAGCACGGAGGGTCCTTCCCCGATCCAGGCGGAGACGTCGTACACGCCGCCGATCGTGCCCACCGGCGTGACCTTCTGCGTCGGGTGCGGCCTGGGCCCGGACGTGGAGGGCGACCTCCTCCTGGCGGTCTTCGGCGACGGGACCGAGATCCGCAACCTGTCGCTCGACGGCGAGCGAGACGACGTCGTTGACGAGCAGGTCCTGTACGACCATCCCTCCGGCGTGGTCACCGTGCAGCGACGGCCGAACGGCCAGGTGTTCTTCAGCGATCGCGGCGGGATCTACCGGCTGGACGCCGCGTGATCCGACGGGCCGCGGCGCTGCTGATCTCGGCGACGACGCTCCTGGCGCTGCAGCCGATCGAGCCGGCGGCGGCGGTGGGGCGGGCCCACGTGGTGAAGTGCAAGAAGCCGCGGGCGTGCTGGATCACGGCGTTCGCGTTCACCCCGGCCGGCGACGAGATCTTCTACGTCGAGCGCTTCTCGGGCGAGGTCCGCCGGTTCGTGCAGGGCACGAAGCGGGACACGCGCTGGGCCAAGATCCGGGACGTGGCCGGTGTGGGCGAGCAGGGCGTCCTGGGGATCGCCCTCGACCCCGACTGGGAGTCCGGCCAGGAGCGCGTGTTCGTCTACTACACGGAGCGGCGCCCCGAGCGGAACCGCATCGTCCGGCTCAGCAAGGGAGGCGGGAAGCTCAAGCGCAAGGTCCTGGCCAGGATCCCCGCCACGACCTTCCACGACGGGGGCGTCCTGCACTTCGGCCCAGACGGCAAGCTGTACGCGGTGACCGGCGACGCGGGGGTGCCCTCGAGAGCCCAGCGGGTCAAGAACCCGGCCGGGAAGGTCCTCCGGATGGAGGAGGACGGCTCGCGTCCATCCGACAATCCCTTCACGAACGGCAAGGCCTTCTCCATCGGCCATCGCAACTCGTTCGGCTTCACGTTCGATCCGCAGACCGGGCGCTTGTGGCAGACGGAGAACGGGCCGACGTGCGACGACGAGATCAACCTGGTGCTGCCCGGGAGGAACTACGGGTGGGGCGGTGGCTCGGCCTGTCCCGACACCACCGAGAGCGGCCCCAACCCCGTGGAGCCGGCGGTGCGGATCAACCCTTTGGTGGCCCCCACCGGCGCGGCCTTCTGCGAGGGGTGCGGCCTCGGCGCCGAGGTCGACGGCGACCTCCTGTACGGCACCTACCTCACCCGGAAGATCCATGCCCTCGACCTGAACGCCGATCGGGATGCGGTGACGGGAACGCGCGTCCTCCTCTCCCACCCGCGGGCGGTCCTGGCCGTCGAGGCAGCCCCGGACGGGACCGTCTACTTCAGCGATCTCCGGGCCATCTACCGGCTGGTCTGAGCCCCGCCGCAATGCGACGATAGGCCCGTGGAGGTCCTGGACACCTTCCTCGACGCCCTGGGGCACACGCCCATGGTCCGGCTGCAACGGGTGGCCCGCGGCGTGCGGCCGGCCGTCCTGGCCAAGCTGGAGATGCTGAACCCGGGCGGGAGCGTCAAGGACCGCATCGGCCTGCGGATGATCGAGGCGGCCGAGCGGGGGGGACACCTCAAGCCTGGCGGGACGATCGTCGAGCCCACCTCCGGCAACACGGGCCACGGCCTGGCCATCGCCGCCGCCATCCGAGACTACCGCTGCATCTTCGTGATGCCCGACAAGATGAGCCAGGAGAAGGTCGCCCTCCTCCGCGCCTACGGAGCCGAGGTGATCATCACCCCGACCGCGGTCGCCCCCGAGTCGCCCGAGTCCTACTACAAGGTGGCCGACCGGCTGACCGAGGAGATCCCGGGGGCGTTCCAGCCCAACCAGTACTACAACGAGGAGAACCCGAGCGCTCACTACGAGACGACCGGCCCCGAGATCTGGGAGCAGACCGAGGGGAGGATCGACGTGCTCGTGGCCGGGGTCGGCACGGGCGGGACGATCACCGGGACCGGCCGATACCTGAAGGAGCGGAAGCCGGGGGTGCTGGTCGTCGGGGCGGACCCCGAGGGTTCGGTGTTCTCCGCGCCCGACGAGCCGGCCCGCCCCTATCTGGTCGAGGGCATCGGCGAGGACTTCTGGCCGGAGACGTTCGACCCCTCGGTGGTGGACCGGTACGTCCGCGTCTCGGACCGAGACTCGTTCCTGCTGGCCCGGCGGATCACCCGCGAGGAGGGCATCCTGGTCGGAGGATCCTCCGGCACCGCGCTGTTCGCCGCCCTGACCGTGGCCGAGGACCTCGGCGAGGAGGCCACCGTGGTGGTGATCTTCCCCGACACCGGTCGCAACTACCTGTCCAAGCTCTACTCCGAGACCTGGATGCGCCAGTACGGGTTCGTGGAGCGACCCGAGGTCGTCACGGTCCGAGAGGTCCTGGGGGTGAAGGCCGGCGATCTGCCGCCGGTCGTCGCCGTGGGCGCGCACGAGAAGGTCCGGCACGCCGTGGACACGCTTCAGCAGTACAACATCTCTCAGGCCCCGGTGACCCGCGAGGCCGCCGAGGACGTCACGTCGCTCGTCGGCAGCATCCAGGAGCGAGACCTCCTCGATCGGATCTTCCGGGACCCCGACGCGCTTCAGGCCGACGTGGCCGAGGTCATGGGCCCCCCGCTCCCCCTGATCGAGGCGGTCGACCCCATCGAGGTGGCCTTCGAGCGGCTCCAGTCGGCCTCCGCGGTGGTGGTGAGCCACGAGGGCCGCACCCTGGGCGTCATGACCCGTTCGGATCTCCTCGAGTTCCTGGCCCACCGCCGCGGCTCCCAGACATAGCTCCCCCGGTGCGCGCCCTGGGCATCGACGTCGGGGTCCGGAAGGGCCTCGACCTGGTTCTGCTGGACGGCTCAGCGGAGCCGTCCGCCACGCATCGAGGGGTCCCCATGGATGATGTTCGGCGGCTCATCGAGGGTGCCGATGCCGAGGTGGTCGCCATCGACGCGCCGCCCGGATGGGCCGAGAGAGGCAGATCCCGCCGGACCGAGCGGGAGATCCGGCTCTTCGGCATCCAGTCCTTCGGCACGCCGACGGCAGATCGAGGAAGCGATCACCCCTTCTACGAGTGGATGCGGGTGGGTTTCGAGGTCTTCCGCATCGCCGCTCTGGCCGGATTCCCCAGATACCGGGGCGGCCCCGCCGGTGGGACGGCCATCGAGGTGTTCCCTCACGCGAGCGCCGTCGTCCTGGCCGGCTGCCTCCCTCCTCGAGGGGCTCGCAAGACCGCCTGGCGGGCCTCGGTCCTCCAGGCCGGTGGGGTCGAGGTCCGGGGCTTGCGGTCGGCCGACCAGGTCGACGCAGCGCTGGCCGCCCTGACCGGGCTGCGAGCCCTGGCGGGTCGTTCCTCGGCCCTGGGGGATCCCTCGGAGGGCGTCATCGTGCTCCCCGCCCGGTCCCTCCCCGCCCGGCCCTTCCCCAGATGCCCCGAACCCGCCGGAGGGAGGGAGCAGCCGCATCTTCCCCGGATGTCGCCGTGCGCCTGCGGCGACCCTTCCTGCGATCGACTCACGTCCCGTGAGTTCGCCCCCGGACACGACGCCCGCCGGAAGTCCATGCTGTGGAGGCTGGCCCGACAGGGTCACGACGCCAACGAGGAGCTGAGGAGACGAGGATGGGAGCTGCCGCCGGAGATGCGATGAGGTTCGAGACGAAGGCGATCCACGTCGGGCAGGACCCGGAGCCCGAGTTCGGCTCCGTCAACGTGCCCATCTACCAGACCTCGACCTACGCTCAGGAGGGCGTGGGCAAGCCGAAGCGCTACGACTACGCCCGCGCCGGCAACCCGACCCGGGAGGCCCTCCAGACCGTCCTGGCCGCGCTCGAGGGCGGGGCCCACGGCCTCAGCTTCGCCTCGGGCCTGGCCGCGGAGACCACGCTGCTCCTGGCCCGGCT
>JBOGWD010000208.1:0-3008 GCA_050693275.1 Actinomycetota bacterium
TACTCGAAGGGCCTGATGGCGTCCCAGGTCATGGTGAGCGGCCTGTCTCCCTACCGCGCCTACAAGGTGGCGGAGCGGATCGAGGACCAGCTCGTGGAGCGGGGCGTTCGGTCCCTCACCAGCGAGGAGCTGCAGGCCCTGGCCGTGCGGGTCATCGAGGAGGAGGCCGGCGATCGGTACGCCAGGAATTTCGTGCGGTGGCAGGGCGTTACACGTCTTGACATCCCTTTGGTGCTCCTGATCGGAGGAGCGACCGGGGTGGGCAAGTCGACCATCGCCACCCAGATCGCGGCGCGGCTCGGGGTGGTGCGGGTGATCCCCTCCGACTCGGTGCGGGAGGTCATGCGGGGACTGTTCTCCCGCGAGCTCATGCCCACGCTCTACACGTCGTCGTTCGATGCGGATTCCGCGCTCCGGGAGCCGCCCCCCCGGGCCGTGGACCGGGTGATCGTGGGGTTCCGGGAGCAGACCGCGGCGGTGGCCGTGGGCCTCCGGGCCCTGATCGAACGCTCCGCGGTCGAGGGCACCAGCTCGATCATCGAGGGCGCGCACGTGGTCCCGGGCTTCCTCGACGTGGAGAGGTTCCAGGAGCGAGTGTTGGCGGTGCCCGTGGTGGTGACGGTGGACGAGGAAGAGGTGCACCGGAGCCACTTCCAGGCCCGCTCGGCCGACTCGTCGTCCCGGCCCTTCGACCGGTACCTCGGCAACTTCGACAACATCCGGCGGGTGCAGAAGTACATCAAGAGCCAGGCGCTGTCCCACGACTGGCCGGTGATCGCCTCGTACAGCCTCGATCAGACGATCGCCGCGATCATCGACCTCGTGGTGGACAAGGCAACCGAGCGGCTGGGCGAAGGAGGGAAACCGCCGCCCGAGGCGGTGCTGGAGCTCGAAGGAGGGAAGACCCGATGAGGCTGTTCCTGGACACGGCGAACATCGAGGAGATCCGGGAGATCAACCGGTGGGGCGTGCTGTCGGGCGTCACCACGAACCCGACGCTGATCTTCAAGGAGGCCCTTGATCCCGAGCAGGTGTGGAAGGAGATCCTGGCCGAGGTCGACGGCGACGTCTCGCTGGAGACCACGGAGCCCGAGGCGGCGGCCATGTACGAGGAGGGCAGGCACCTGGCCGCCTTCGCGGACAACGCGGTGGTCAAGGTCCCCATGACCCCGGCCGGCCTCGAGGCGGGCAAGCGCCTCGTGGACGACGGGATCCGCATCAACGTGACCCTGGTGTTCTCGCCGGCCCAGGCCATCCTGGCCGCGGAGATCGGCGCGTACATCGTCTCCCCGTTCCTGGGCCGGATCGACGACGCGGCCGCCGACGGGATGCACGCGCTCCGACAGATCTGCGAGATCTACGACGTCCAGGGGTACCAGACCCAGGTGCTGGCGGCCTCCCTCCGGCACCCGATGCACGTCGTCGAGTCGGCGCTCTGCGGAGCCGACATCGCAACGATGCCGTACGACGTGTTCGGCAAGCTCGTGAAGCACCCGCTCACCGACGCGGGGAACGTGAAGTTCCTCGCGGACTGGGGTGAGCTCAAGAAGAAGCTTGGCAAGGAAGGAGCGTAACCGTGGCCAGCACAGAGAAATCGGTGCTCGAGCAGAAGGTCCTGCCCGAGCTCCAGGAGATCGCCTCCTCGTTGGGCGTCCAGGGCTACCAGCGCCTGAAGAAGGCCGACCTGATCGACGCCATCATCGACCGGGCCAACGGCGAGAAGGGGGAGGCCGAGCCGAAGGCGGAGCCCAAGGCCGAGGAGAAGGCCGAGGCCCCCGTGGCCGCCCGGACGGAGGCGCCCGCCCCGTCACCCGGCCGGGAGCGAGGCCGGGACCGGGAGCGAGGGCCTCGCGGCGACGGCCGGCCCGGCGAGGGCCGCCGGGGCCGGGGGCGCGACAGAGGCCGGGGCCGAGGCCGAGACCGCGAACGGGACAGGGAGGCCACGGAGGAGGAGCTCGCCGAGGCTCCGGTGCAGACCGGGATCCTCGACGTCCTCCCCGAGGGGTACGGCTTCCTGCGGACCACCGGCTACCTGCCGAGCCCCCAGGACATCTACGTGTCCCTGTCGCAGATCCGGAGGTTCGGCCTGCGCAAGGGCGACGAGGTCAAGGGGGCGGTCCGGCGTCCGAAGGACAACGAGAAGTACTTCGCGCTCCTCCGGATCGACACCGTCAACGGCCTCTCCCCGGACGAGGCCCGGCAGCGGCGGGATTTCGAGAAGCTGACCCCGCTGTTCCCCGAGGAGCGGTACCGCCTGGAGCACTCTCCCACGGCCGTGACCGAGCGGGTCATCGACCTGGTAGCCCCGATCGGGAAGGGCCAGCGCGGCATGGTCGTGTCGCCCCCGAAGGCCGGGAAGACCACCGTGCTCAAGCAGATCGCCAACGGGATCATCGAGGCCGACCCGAAGACCCACGTCATGGTCCTGCTGGTGGACGAGCGGCCCGAGGAGGTCACCGACTGGCAGCGGACCGTCGAGGCCGCCGAGGTGGTGTACTCGACCTTCGACAAGCCCGCCGACCAGCACATCCAGGTGACCGAACTGGTGCTGGAGCGGGCCAAGCGCTTGGTGGAGGCGGGCCAGGACGTGGCCATCCTCCTGGACTCGGTCACCAGGCTGGCCCGGGCCTACAACCTGGCCGCGCCGGCCTCGGGCAAGATCCTGTCCGGCGGCGTGGACTCGACCGCGCTGTACCCGCCGAAGAGGTTCTTCGGCGCCGCCCGGAACATCGAGGAGGGAGGCTCGCTGACGATCATCGCCTCGGCCCTCGTGGAGACGGGCTCCCGGATGGACGAGGTCATCTTCGAGGAGTTCAAGGGCACGGGGAACATGGAGCTGCGGCTGGACCGGCAGCTGTCCGAGAAGCGGATCTTCCCGGCTATCAACATCGAGGCCTCGGGCACCCGCAAGGAGGAGCGCCTGATGCCCAGCGAGGAGCTGGCTCTCACGTGGCGGCTCCGCCGGGTCCTGCACGCCCTGGAGGGCGGGGCGGCCATCGAGATGCTCA
>JBOGWD010000209.1:0-10583 GCA_050693275.1 Actinomycetota bacterium
CGGGCCTGGCCCTGGGCGCGGCCACGGTCGGCCTCCTGAAGCTCGGAGAGTACGCGTTCGGATGGAACCTGGGCATCGACCAGACCCTGCTCACCGAGAACGCCGGTTCGTTCCCGGGTCGGATGGCCATCCCCACCGCGGTCACGTTCGTGCTGATCGGCCTCGGTCTGGCCGGGGTCGAGGTGGAGACCCGGCGGGGCGGACGGCCGGCCCAGATCGCCCTCCTGCTCGCCCTGGTGTTCCCCATCCTCGGTCTCCTCGGCCGCCTGTACGGCGTTCCCACGCTGTCGAGCCTGGTCGCGGGGACCGTCGTCATGGCCCTGCATACGTCGGTCACGTTCATGGCCCTCTGTGTCGGAGGCCTGGCCTCCCGTCCGTCGCGGGGACCGATGCGGGTCATGACCAGTGACGGACCGGCGGGACTCCTCCTCCGGCGCCTGTTGCCGAGCGCCATCGTCATGGTGGCGGTCGCGGGCTGGCTCCGGCTCGAGGGGCAGCGGTTGAGCCTCTACGGGACCGAGCTCGGCGCCGCCGTGATGGTCGTCCTCACCATGGTCCTCCTCTTCGTCCTGGTGTGGCGGAGCGCCCGGTCGCTCTACGTCGCGGACCTGAAGCGGAGGGAGGCAGAGGAGCAGCGTAGGGCCGACGAGGAGCGGTTCCAGGCCGTGGCCGAGAACACTCCGGACGCGATCGTGACCGTCTCCAGCGACAGCGTCATCACCTACTTCAACCGAGGAGCCGAGGCGATGTTCGGCTACCGGATGGCGGAGATCGTCGGGCAGCCAGTCACCACGCTCATGCCCGAGCGGTACCGCCGGCTCCACGCGGAGGGCATGGCCCGGTACCTGGCCACCGGCGAGACTCGGGTTCTCGGCAAGACCGTGGAGCTCGAAGGAAGGCGGGTGGACGGGTCGGAGTTCCCACTCGAGCTGTCACTCTCCTCGTGGAGCACGGTAGAGGGGGCGTTCTTCATCGCGAGCATCCGGGACATCACCGCTCGGAAGGAGGCCGACGAAGCCGTCCATCGCAGCCGGCAGGAGGCGGAGCGCGCCAACCGGGCCAAGAGCGAGTTCCTCTCCCGCATGAGCCACGAGCTGCGGACCCCCCTGAACGCGATCCTCGGGTTCGGCCAGCTCATGGAGATGGACGACCTCGATCCCCAGCACCGGGAGAGCCTGACGCAGATCATGAAGGCGGGCCGGCACCTGGTGGACCTCATCGAGGAGGTCCTGGACATCTCGCGGATCGAGGCCGGTGGCCTGAGCCTGTCGCTCGAGCCGGTGGCGCTCGAAGAGACGGTCCGGGACAGCCTCGAGCTCCTGGCCCCCTCCGCCAAGCATCGGAGCATCGCGCTGGAGTGGGACGCCGAGGCGGCTTCAGGGCGGTACGTCATGGCCGATCGTCAGCGGCTGAAGCAGGTGCTCCTCAACCTCCTGTCGAACGCGGTGAAGTACAACCGGCCCGAGGGTGAGGTCCGGGTGTCCTTCCGGGAGCGGGACGGCCGGGTCCGGCTGGAGGTGGCGGACACCGGTCCCGGCATCCCTGCCGGGGATCGGGACCGGCTGTTCGTGCCGTTCGAGCGTCTGGGGCAGACCGAGGCCGAGGGGACCGGGCTCGGCCTGGCCCTGTCGAAGGGACTCGTGGAGGCCATGGGCGGGACCATCGGGATGCAGAACAGGAACGGGGAGGGCAGCCTGTTCTGGGTGGAGCTCCTCGAGGCCGGGGCACCCAGGCCTCCGGCGAGGGAGCCCCAGGACGATGAGCCGCTCGAGTCCGAGACCCCGGACCGCCCCCGGACCGTCCTCTACATCGAGGACAACCCGGTCAACCTCGGGTTGGTGGACAAGATCCTGGCTCGACGCCCCCAGATCCGCCTCCTCTCGGCCATGCGGGGCGGCCTGGGGCTGGAGCTGGCCCGGGAGCACCGGCCCGACCTGATCCTCCTGGATATCCATCTCCCCGACATGCCCGGTGAAGAGGTGCTCCGGCGGCTCCGACAGGATCCCCAGACCCGGGACACCCCCGTGGTGGTGATCAGCGCGGACGCCATGCCGGAGCGGGTGCCGCGGCTCCTGGCCGCGGGGGCCCGAGCCTACCTCACCAAGCCTCTGGACGTCCGGCGGCTCCTGACGCTGGTCGCCGAATCCGGGGACGGGAACGCCGGATCGCCGAGCTGACCCCGGAGCCGGACGCCCACAGAATCCACATGCCTCGAACCGGCCTTTGATTTCCTGGTTTATACCCGTTGGAGCAAGTAGGCCACAGAACACTACGCGCGCCGCTCGGACTATCGTCCAGGCGCGGCACCAATCTCGTCTGGAGCCTCGGCCGTCGCGATGCGCTTGATCATCCTCTGGACCGCCTCAGCAGCCTCCTCTACCTCCGTCAGGGGGAAACTCATTTCGCCAGCGAGCGCTCGGTACGGGTCAGGCCATATATCGAAGACGATGACCGTCGGAGGCCATGAATGCTGGACTCGCAGCAAGAAGATTTCCTCGCACGCGTCGCGCACTGCCGCCCATTCTTGGTCGTCGACCAGCTCTTCGAGGAGGAGGATGTCAACGAGATCGCGGAATCGGTCGTTTTCGCGGCCTTCGGCCGGTACCTCTGTGCAGGCATGGAGCTTCTGGGCGATCTGGTACCGGATCGAGACGCATGGTACGTCGGCCGGGACGGTAAGACCGAGAGACTCAAGAGGCTTGCCCGGCACGCGATCGATTTCGCGACCCGCTTCGCCTTCGGCCGGGGCGACCTCAAGCTGTACCGTGCCCCACGATCGGCCGCGATAGCTCAGCTTAATATCGAGTCGCTGGGCGCCTGTCTCGACGATCGACTCCGGCTCAGTACGCGTCGCCGTGAAGTCCCCGAATCCGCGTCGCAATGCAGTATCAAGGCGTTCGAGCATCCCCTCAAAGGCCTCCCGGTAGGCGGTGTCGTAGTCCTTGGTGGCCCTTGCTCTTAACCCCAGCCGGAGTTCCATGGCCGCGCCGCCCTTGAGGACGAAGACGGGGTCGTCGTTCTCGTCGCGCACCTGATCGAGCATAGCCGCGACGACCATGAACGAGATCCACCGCTGCACCCGACCCGGAGCGATCCCCTGTTCGCGGGCCAGGTCGCCAACCCACCGCTGCAGCACCTGGACGCTGTGAGGCGGCTTTCGTGCAGCTGTCATCCGTGTGTCGCCCCCATGGCCTCGGCGCCCCGCCCCGGCCATTGGGACGGACCGGCTGTTCGAGTCCCCGTGAGGGCGCGAAGCTCGGCCGGTGTGAGCAGCCCCCGTCGCCGGGCGGTGTCGATAGCCTGGTCAATGAGGTACCCGCCGAGGTCCGCCTCGAGGCCGTCGCGGATTGCTCTATAGACCGTCACGATCGGGATGCCCTCATGCAGCGTGACGTCGTCAGGGTCAAGGTCGCGACGGTGGAGTTGATAGACCTCCGGAAGGTCGCGGCGTAGACGGTAGTCGGCGGGAACGGTGACATGAATACGGGCAGGATTCACGTCGCACAGTCCATGGAGGTCCAGAGCCGTCTCGTGGCTCAGCGCCGCGTTCGTTCGCGGCCAGAGCACGGCTTCCATGTACTGGTCGAGGGCCGTGGTTGGAACAATCGGAAAGCGGTAGACCCCTCGGGCCACACGCTCGACGAGGCCACGGTGGTGCATGATCCTGAGTTGGACTGGATCGACCCCGCTAGCCCGTGCATCGTCAGCAGTGACGTACCCGTACTGGCCAGTCGCCTTCTCGAGAAGCTCCATGAAGACACGTCCTGGCATGGCAGCAACGTATCAGAATGTCACGCTCTTGTCAACCCGGCAGACTATACCGTATCGTTCTGATACTATTCTGGTTGCGGAAGACATCCACCCGGACGATCCGCTCCGTGACGTGGATGCGGGAAGAGGAGCGGCGGGGCGGGGCTCCAGGCCCGTCAGGCCCCGGCCCGCTGCCCCACGCTCCGCTTCGCCAACTCCTCTGAGATCGCGTCCGGGGCGGCCGGGCGGGCGAAGTAGAACCCCTGTCCGTACCGGCAGCCGAGGGCCTGGAGGTGAGCCATCTGCTCGGCGTGCTCGATCCCCTCAGCCACGGTCTCGAGCCCCAGGCTGTGGAGCAGCCGGACGATCCCCCGGGCCAGGCTCCACTCGTCGGCACCGGCGGCGATCCCGGTGACGAAGGAACGGTCGATCTTCACCACGTCCACGGGGAGCCGGCGCAGGTAGCTCAGCGAGGAGAACCCGATCCCGAAGTCGTCGATGGCCAGCCGGACGCCGAGGCCCCGCAGCCTGGTGAGGATCTCGAACGTGGCCTCGGTGTCCTGCATCAGGGTTCCCTCCGTAAACTCGAGCGTCAGCGTGCGGGGCTCCACGCCCGTGTCCGCCAGGACGTCCGAGACCATCGGGACGAGCCCATCGTGGTGGAGTTGTCGCGCCGAGATGTTCACGTGCATCCCGAGCTCCGGCTGCCCCGGCAACCTGGCCCATTCCCTGGCCTGCCGGCAGGCCTCCCCGAGCACCCAGCGGTCGATGGCCAGGATCAGGCCGGTCTCCTCGGCCATCGGGATGAACTCGGCGGGTGGGACCATCCCTCGCTCGGGATGGTTCCATCGCACCAGCGCCTCGACCCCGACGACCTGTCCCATCGGCAAGGTGACCAGCGGCTGATAGTGAAGGACGAACTGCCGGCGCTCGACCGCACGCCGCAGCTCCGTGCCCAGCCCCATCCTCTGGAGGACGTCGGCGTGGGACTCCGCCCGGTAGATCTCGAACCCGCCCGTGCCTCCCCGCTTCGCGGCGTACATCGCCGCGTCGGCGTCTCGCAGCTGTCGGTCGGGGTCGCGGGAGTCCCCGCCCAGCGCGATGCCGATGCACGCGTCCAGGAAGAGCTCCTGGCCCTCGAGAACGAAGGGGGAACGGAGGCCGTCCAGGATCCTCTGGGCGAGCGACGCGACCTCTCCGGAGCCCAGGTCGTCCACGAGGATGGCGAACTCGTCCCCGCCCAGGCGGGCGGCGGTGTCGGTGGGGCGGATGGAACCTCGGATCCGCTCGGCGAACTCCACCAGGAGGTGGTCGCCGGCCGCATGCCCCAGGGTGTCGTTGACCGATTTGAAGTCGTTCACGTCGATGAGCAGAACGGCCGTGGTGCCGCCCTGCCGGTCGGCTCCGGCCAGCGCGTGTCCCAGACGATCGGCGAACAGGACCCGGTTGGCCAATCCGGTGAGAGGGTCGTACAGGGCGTGGTGCTCCAACCGCTCCTCCAGCGCCTTCCGCTCGGTGATGTCCACGAGCACGCCGCGGAGCAGGTTCGAGGGGCGCCCGTGCTCGTCGGGCACCGCGAAGGCCTCGTCCCGCACCCAGATGACCCGCCCATCACGACGCACCATCCGGTACTCGAGGGGGATCACGGTGTCGGCGACGGCGCGGCCCCTCGCCTCTTCCACCATCCGGAGCTCCTCGCTGACAACTCGGTCCCGGTCGTCGGGGTGGATCCGACGAAGCCACAGCTCCGGATCTGACGTCCATTCCTCGGACGCATAGCCGAGCATCCGCTCGATCTGGGGGCTCGCGTAGGTCCACACGCCCTTCGGGCCGCTCTCGGCCACGTACACCACCACGGGGACGTACTCGACGATGGTCCGGTACCGCTCCTCGCTCTCCCGCAGGGCCTCCTCCGCGCGCACCTGTTCCGTCACATCGAGCTCGGTCCCCACCACCCGCACGATGTTCCCGTCCCCGTCCGTCACCAGCTCTCCCTGGACGGCGTGGAACCGGACCTCCCCGTCCGGGAGCACCACTCGGAAGTCGTAGGAGAACGAGCCGCCTCGGGCCATCGCGTCGGCGTCGGTACGCCGCATCCGGTCTCGGTCGTCGGGATGCACTCGCTCGAGCCACGTCTCCAGGGTGGGCTGGAAGGAGCCTGGCTCCTCGCCATACAGGCGGTACAGCTCGTCGGACCAGACGGTGTGTTCCCTGCGCGTGTCGAACTCCCAGCTTCCCACGCTGGCCAGGCGCTGCGCCTCGGCCAGGAATGTCTCCGCCCGCCGGCGGGCGGTGACGTCTCGGAAGCTCCACACTCGGCCCACGACCTCTTCGCCGAGGCGGTGGGGCCGCGAGTATCGCTCGAAGATCCGGCCGTCCTTGAAGTCCAGGACGTCGTTGCTCTCGGCCCCGGGATGCGCGTAGAGCTCCCGGACCTTGGCCACGAACGCCTGGGGGTCGACGAGCTGGTCGAGGACGAAGGCCAGCAGCCGGTCGTCGTCTTGGGCCGCCAGGAGCTCGTCGGGGATCCGCCACAGCTCGGCGAAGGTGCGGTTGTGACTGACGATCTTGCCCTCGCGGTCGACGACCAGGATCCCGTCGGCGGTGGCCTCGAGCGTGCCCTGGAGAAGGGACAGGGAGCGCTCCAGGTCCGCCCTGGCCCGCGTGAGCTCGGAGACGATCCGGTCGCGCTCGCTCACGCTTCCTCGCCGCGCTCCTCCGCCTTCGGGAGCAACGCCCACGGAAGCTTGAGGTCGTCGATCGCGTCGAGGAGGGCGTCGAACGCGACCGGCTTGACCAGGTAGGCGTCCACTCCAAGCTCGAAGGCTCGGTTGATGTTCTCCGCTCCACCCGAACCGGAGTACATCACGACCGGGACCTCTTCGAGACCCGGCTGCTTACGGATCCACGCCAGGACGTCCAGACCGTTCCGGCCATGGACGTGGAAGTCCGTCAAGACCAGCGCGGGGAGGGCCTCCGCCCCCTCCCCCGCACGTTCGAGGTAGGCCACCGCGTCGTCGCCGTTCCTGAACGTGACGATCCGGTTGGCCAGCCTGGCCCCGCCCAGGACCCGCTCCACCAGGAGCGCGTGACTCTCGTCGTCCTCAACCAGGAGGATGGGTGGATGCATCGTCACTCCCATGATGAATCGGCGGTACGGACGCTTTCCTCAAACGGAATATTCGATCCCCCGGATCCGATGACCTACCGATCCGTGCAAGATCCGTGATGACGACTCCCCCGTTCGTCCGACCCGTCGGCCCAACGGCCGACTTCACAACGCCGACAGCCGAAGTACATTCGATCCTTGGAGGGGACGATGAGCCCGCAACGTCCTCAGCGGATCCACGACGACCCGCCCGGCGGTGGCACCGACCGGGGGATTGTGGGTTGCCTCCACGAAGGCCTCCGGATCCACATCCAGGTGACGACGGACCTCGCCTTCCAGTACTGCCCCCACTGCGAGGTTCGCGGGTGGTGGTCGCGCGCAGGGGGGATCAGGTTCGGCAAGCCCCAACGGGCGTAGACGGCCCGCTGCGTCCCTCAAGGGCCCCGCACCGGGGCCGATGACCTCAGAAAGATGACCACCGCGAGCCGCTCCTCCGACCCCGAGGTCGGCCGGCCAGACGCGGCCGACCGTTTCCGCATTGCCGCCGGGCTGACCTCCGACTTCGCCTACGCCCTCCGGGTCGACGAGCGGGGCGCTCTCGAGCTCGAATGGGTGGAGGGGGCGTTCGAGGAGGTCACCGGCCTCTCCCCCGAGGGCGCCACGCCCGAGGACCTGTTCGCCATCACCCATCCCGAAGACCTGGTCGAGATCCAGAGCGGCATCCGCCGCCTGATGGCCGGCGAGGAGGTGAGCCAGGTGATCCGTATCACCACCCCGGCGGGCGACCTCCGGTGGATCGAGGGCCGGCTCCGTCCCCAGTGGGACGAAGAAGCAGACCGGGTGGTGCGGGTCTTCGGCGCGTCCCGAGACGTCACCGATCGGGTCCGGGCCGAGCTCGAGCGGGAGCGATCGCTGTCGCTGCTCCAGGCGACCCTGGAATCGACCGCCGACGGGATCCTCGTCGTCGACGACGCCGGGAAGGTGGTGAGCTCCAACCGCCGGTTCGCCGAGCTGTGGGGGATCCCCGACGAGCTCCTGGCCACGCACGACGATCAGCGGCTGGTCGCCTTCGTCCTCGATCAGCTCGTCGAGCCCGAGGCGTTCCGGGCCAAGGTGAAGGAGCTGTACGAGCGTCCGAACGAGGAGAGCGAGGACGTCCTCGAGTTCAAGGACGGCCGGATCTTCGAGCGCTTCTCCCGTCCCCAGCGGCTGGCCGGCGAGGTGGTCGGCCGCGTGTGGAGCTTCCGTGACGTGAGCGCCCGCAGGCAGGCCGAGGCCTTCCTGGCCGAGGCGCAGCGCCTGGCCCGCGTGGGGAGCTGGGAGTTCGACGCGCGGACCGGAGTGACGAAGTGGTCCGACCAGCTGTTCCGCCTGTACGGCGAGGAGCCCGGCGCCTTCGAGCCCACCCTGGAGACGTGGCTCGCGCGGGTGCATCCCGAGGATCGCGAGCAGGTCCGGGGCCTCGACGCCGACGCGATGACTCGGGGCGGCCGGTTCGGCTACGGGTTCCGGGTGGTCAAGCCGGACGGCGAGGTCCGGGTCCACGCCGCCCAGGGCGAGGTGATCCACGACCGGGACGGGCACCCGCTTCGGATCGTGGGGACCGAGCTCGACGTGACCGAGCGCATGCGGGCGGATGAGGCCCTCCGGGAGAGCGAGGAGCGGTACCGCGAGCTGGTGGAGCGCCAGCCGGCCGTGGTCTACATGGCCGAGCCCGGTCCGGAGGGACGGTGGACGTACGTGAGCCCACAGATCGAGCGGATGCTCGGGTTCACCAGCGAGGAATGGGTCGGCGACGCGGGCATGTGGCTCCGCCAGGTCCATCCCGACGACCGCGATCGCGTCGCGGCCGCGGAGGAGGCGCTGGCCGGCCTGGTGGAGCGGGCTCGGGACACCGCGGAGCTGCCGGTGCTGGCCACCGAGTACCGCATCCTGTCCAGGGACGGTCGCGAGGTGTGGGTCCGGGACGAGGCGTTCTTCGTCCGGGGCAGCGACCCGGTCATGATGCGAGGCCTGCTCCTCGACATCACGGACCGGGTCCGGGCGGAGGAGGCGGTCCGAGAGAGCCTGGCCCGCCTCCGGGCCACCGACGAGGAGCGGCGGCGCCTGCTGGAACGTCTGGTGGCGGCGCAGGAAGAGGAACGACGACGGATCGCCGCGGACATCCACGAAGACTCCGTCCAGGTGATGTCGGCGGTGGGGATCCGCCTCGAGGCCCTGTACCGGGTGGTCGAGGCCGATCGGCCTCGCCGGGCCGTCGAGCAGCTGCAAGAGACCGTCACGTCGGCGGTGGGACGGCTCCGCAAGCTCATGTTCGAGCTCCGCCCGGCGGCCCTCGACCGGGAGGGGCTGGTCACCGCGCTCCGCATGTACCTCGATCGGACCAGGGAGGAGACGGGGCTGGACTGCACGCTGGAGAACCGGCTGCTCTCCGAGCCACCTCCTCAGACACGTCTGGCCCTGTACCGGATCATCCAGGAGGCCGTGACGAACGTGCGCAAGCACGCCGAGGCCTCCTCGGTCACCGTCACGCTCGACGAGCGCGACGGCGGAACGCTGGTCCGCGTCGCCGACGACGGGCAAGGCCTTCCCGCGGGCAACGGCTCCGGCTCCAGGCCCGGCCATCTCGGCCTCTCGGCGATGCGGGAACAGGCGGAGATGGCTCGGGGACGGTTCCAGGTCTGGAGCCGGCCCGGGACCGGCACGACCATCGAGGTGTGGGTGCCGTCGATGGAGCGGATCCGTGGCTGAGCGCAACGGACGGATCACGGTGCTGATCGCCGAGGACGAGCCGGCCGTCCGGGCCGCCCTGTCCGATCTCATCGCCCTCGAGGACGAGCTGAAGCTCGTCGGCGCCGCCGCCGACGCGCAGGAAGCGATCGACCTGGCCCGAGAGAACCGGCCCGACGTGGCGCTGGTGGACGTGAAGATGCCCCTCGGCGGCGGGGCCAGGGCCGCCCGCGAGATCAGGGACGTGTCTCCGGCCACGCGCGTCGTGGCCCTCTCCGCGTACGAGGACCGGACCACCGTGCTGGAGATGCTCCGGGCCGGCGCAGCCGGCTACCTGGTCAAGGGGACCTCGGCCGGGGAGATCGTCGAGGCGATCCGCCGGTCCGTCCGCGGTCAGGCCAGCCTGTCCACCGAGGTGACCGCCGAGGTGATCCACGAGCTGGTGGAGCTGCTGGACCGCTCCGAGCGGATGACCCGCGACCTGCACGACCTGGACCGGACCAAGAGCGAGCTGATCCAGGTCCTGTCCCACGAGCTCATGACCCCGATCACCGTGATCCAGGGAGCGGCCGGCACGATCTCGGGACTGGGAGGTGCCCTCTCCCAGGACGACGCCACGGGATTGGCCTCCAGCGTGTCCCGGGCCGCGGACCGGCTCCGCCGGCTGGTGGGCAAACTGGCGGCCACGGCGAAGCTGGACCGCGAGGACGCCGACATCGTGACCCGTCCCGTCGGCGCCGGGGCCGTCATCACGATGGCCACGGCGGAGTTCCCGGAGGCGGCGGACCGGATCCGCGCGCCCAGGGACGACCGATCGACGCTCGAGCTGTGGGGCGATCCGCAGCTCGCGTCCCAGGCGCTGGTGGTCCTGCTCGAGAACGCCCTCCAGCACACCCCTCCGGGACAGACCGTCGAGGTGGGCATGGACGGCACCGGGGGCGAGGTGCTCCTCACGGTGGCGGACCGGGGGCCGGGGATCGATCCCGAGGTGGCC
>JBOGWD010000210.1:0-1949 GCA_050693275.1 Actinomycetota bacterium
AGCCGGCCCGGCCGAGCCGGAGCCGGGACCCGTTCGCCAGGCGATGGCACGCCTCGGACGCCGCGGCCAGCACGGCTCGGTCCAGATCGGCGTGCTCGGCGGCCACGCCGTTGCCCGAGACGAGGTCGACGAACGCCTCCACGCATGCCGGATCGAAGAGCTGGCCGCTCCCGGCCACGAGGTGCGTCAGGGCCTGATCGGCCGGCCACGCCGGACGGTAGGCCCGGTCCGACGTCAGGGCGTCCCACACGTCGGCCACAGCGGCGATGCGGGCCATTAGCGGCGCGTCCGTGGCCACCCGTCCGTCCGGATAGCCGCTGCCGTCCCAACGCTCGTGGTGGTGGCGGACGACCTCGAGCGCGCTCCGGAGGGACGGCGCCCGGCTGGCGATCTCCCAGCCGACCTGGGGGTGGGCCCGGATCCACTCCCACTCCTCGGCTGTCAGCTCGGCCGGCTTGTTGAGGATGGCGTCGGGCACCCCGATCTTCCCGATGTCGTGCAGCTGCGCGCCCTGGGCCAGACGACGGAGGGTGTCGGCTTCGAGGCCCAGCCGCTCGCCGATGCCCACGGCCAGCCTGGCCACCCGCCCGGAGTGACCGTGCGTGTAGGGGTCCTTGGCCTCGACCGCGGCGGTCAGCGCGTGGAGAGCCTCGGGCGACCCTCGATCGATGTGCTCCAGGGGATCCCTCACCGAGATGCTGCCCACAGCCTGCTGGGCGCTGCGGCTCTCACGCAGCCCAACCAGGACGGCCCACGCGGCGGCGGCGAACCCCGCCAGGAGGTACGCGTGATAGTCCCACCACGAGAGCCGCCACAGCTGGCCCAGCTTCAAGGACACCACCGCGTCCGCCGAGAGCCAGCAGGCCAGCACCAGCGACAGCTCCACCCGGTCGCGGCCGAGCCGCCACCGCGTCCAATGTCGGGCCCCCAGGATGAGGAGGATCAGGCCGCTGCCCAGGGCCAGCGCGGTGGCGATGGTCTCCTCGCCGGGAAAAGGGGCGGTCCCTCGCAGCCGGGTCGGATCGGCCGCGATCACCGCGGCCGTGCCCGTTAGCGACGCGGTGACCACCAGCAAGGTGCCCCGCGGGAACCGGGCCACGAAGCGCTTCACGCTCCCCCCCTCCGAGGCCGTGGCGGCCAGGAGGCAGACCGCGAACCCCGCGATGGCCAGGACCGGGAATCGGCCCACCCACATGTTCATGGGCCGGTCGCCGATCCCCGGGGTGGAGAGACCGTGGGCCAGCATCTGCACGCCCACGGAGACGCAGCCCAGGGCCAGGAGGACGGGCGCGGGGCGGCGGTCCCGGGCGGCGGCCAGCGTCGTCACCAGGGCGATGAAGAAGGCCAGTCCGGCGATGCCGCTGACCACAAGAAGGTGGAACGTCGGGGATTCGTGGGCCACGTCCAGCGTGGGCACCGCCCGGAGGGACAGCGTCAGCGCGGTCGGCGCGACGAGCAGGAGCGCCAGCAGGGCCCATCCCTGACGTCCCAGGGAGCGCCCGAGCCTCACGGTCGTCGTGGCCATCGTCTCTGATCCCGTTCCAGTCGGACTCCTGCCGATACTTTCGACACGTCTCCCGCGAAGGTTGAGGGCGTCCCGTTTGTCCGTCTTTCGGCCAGTCTGCAGGGTCGTGACCGAGCGCGCTGCCCACGGGCCGTATAAAGGACGGATGGCCCAGACCCACGAAGGGCTGCTCCGGAGCCTCCGGGCGCTCCCCCGCCCGGTGTGGTGGCTGTACGCGGGCTCGTTCGTCAACCGCTTCGGGTCGTTCGTGGCCGTGTTCCTGGTCCTGTATCTCGTGGATCAGGGCTTCTCGGTGGGCCGGGCCGGCCTGGTGGTGGCGGCCTACGGCGTGGGCGGGCTGGGGGCGGCCGTCGTCGGCGGGTACCTGGCCGATCGCCTCGGCCGCCGGAACGCGATCGCCCTGTCGATGTTCTCGGCCGCGGTC
>JBOGWD010000211.1:0-3617 GCA_050693275.1 Actinomycetota bacterium
TCTCCTCGGGAACCGCCGCGAGCGCGGGGCGTGCAGTCTCCCGGCGTTGGACGCGGTGCCGGATCTCGGTCATCTTCGGCTCCCGCTCCTTCAGCACCACCAGCAGCGGGGCCGCCGTGAAGATCGATGAGTAGCTGCTCGCGGTGACCCCGACGAACAGCGCGAACGCGAAGTCCTTGAGGGTGTCGCCGCCGAAGAGCAGCAGCGCGCCGATGGGGACGAGCGTCGTCAGGCTGGTGTTCACCGAGCGCATGAACACCTGGTTCATGGTCAGGTTCACCGCCCCGGCGTAGGTCTCCCGGGCCACCAGGGCCTGCGACTCCGTGTTCTCCTTGATCTTGTCGAAGATCACCACGGTGTCGTACAGCGAGTACCCCAGGATCGTCAGGATGGCGATGACCGTCTCCGGCGTCACCTCCCGGCCGGCCAGGGCATAGATCCCCGCCGTGATGACCAGGTCGTGCAGGAGCGCCGCCAGCCCGGCCACGGCCATCTTCCACTCGAAGCGGAAGGAGATGTAGAGCACCACCATGACAATCGAGATCAACAGGGCGATCAGCGCCTTCTGGGAGATCTGCTCGCCCCACTGGGGCCCGATCTCCTCCACGTTGATCTCATCCGGCCTGATCCCGGCCTGCTCGGCCAGCGCATCTAGGATCTCGGTGCGCTGCTGTCCCAGGGTGCCGGTCCGCACGTTCAGCTCCCGGCCATCGATGAGCTGCACCACCGCCTCGTCCCGGCCGAAACCGGCCATGGTCTCCTGGACCTCCGGGACCCGCACACCGGCAGCGTTGGGGTACTCGAGGACGGCCCCGCCCCGGAAGGCGATGCTGAGGTTGAGCTGGCGGACGAACAGACCCCCCAGCGACAGGACGATCAGCGTCCCAGACAGCAGGAACCACCACCGGCGGCGGCCGATGATGTTCATGTGAAACTCCCGCTGGCCCCGGAACACGGAGACGGCGTGGCGGATCCTCATCGGCTTCCGCCCACCACCGGCTGTGGCGCCTCCTGGGCCACGCCGCTCCGGAGGCCCATGCCCGGCAGGTCGGACAGCCGCCGGCTCCGGGCGATCAGGAACACGGTGGGCCGCTTGAAGAAGTACACGACGAACAGATCGAGCAAGGTCGCCAGGCCCAGGGTCAGCGCGAAGCCCCGCACCGACCCGATGGCCAGGAGGTAGAGCACGATGGCGGCCACGATGGTCACCGTGTTCGCGGCGACGATCGTCCGCCACGCCGCGGAGAAGGCGGGCGCAACCGCCGCCCGGGGCGTCTTCCCCTTCCGGACCTCGTCCTTGAGACGCTCGTAGAAGACGATGTAGGAGTCCGCGGCGATACCCAGCGACACGATGATGCCCGCCACCCCGGCCAGGGTCAGGCTGTAGCCGGCGGCCCGGCCCAGGAGCGCCACCAGGGCCAGGGACAGGAGGCCCCAGATGGCCATCCCCAACCACGTCACCACGCCGAGAAGCCGGTAGTAGAAGGCCAGGTACAGGCAGAGCAGCACCAGACCGGCGATCCCCGCAAGGACGCCCTGACTGAGCGACTCCCGTCCCAGCGTGGCGCTCACCGTCTGGACCTCGGACTGCTCCAGCTCCACGGGCAGGGCGCCGCTCTGGAGGACCACGGCCAGGCCCCGGGCCTCGGGCTCGGTGAAGTCCCCGGTGATGACGCCGCTCCCCCCGGTGATGGCCTCGTTCACGCTGGGCGCCGACTCCACCCGGCGGTCGAGCACGATGGCCAGCTGCCCGCCGGTCAGGTCCTCGGTGATCTCGGCGAATCGGTCGCCGCCCTGGCTGTTGAGCTCGAAGGCCACCTGCCACCCGGCCTCTTGCCCGGGGCCCGCGCTGACGGGGTCGACGAACGTGGCCCGGGCCTCGGTGATCGCGTCGCCCGTGAGGAGCACCTCGCTGAGTCGGAACAGGACGGGGTCCTCAGCCTGGGGCGTGTCCGCGTCCCGGAACACGACCTCCTGGTTCTGGGGGGAGCCCCGGGTGATCTCCGCTTCCTCGTACGGGGGGGTCCCCGGAGCGATGGTCTCCAGGACCTCCCGGAACTCGAGCCGGGCCGTCCTGCCGATCAGCTCCAGGAGCCGCTGCTGGCTCTGGCCGGTGGCCCGAGGGATCTGCACCTGGATGTTCAGCTCGCCCTGCCGGGTGATGTCGGGCTCGGCTACGCCGACCCGGTCCACGCGCTCCCGGATCGTCTCCAGGGCCCGGTCGATCACGGGAGAGGGCGTCCCCGGTGGCGCCGTGAGGACCACCGACACCCCGCCCACCAGGTCCAACCCGAGCTGCGGCTGGAGCCCCCAGAACAGGAATCCCGACAGGGACAGGCCCACGAGCGTGAGGACGAACACGATGGAGATGACGTGGCGGCGGACGGACATCACAGCAGCGATGCCCCATTGATGTCGAGATGGAACGAGCAGTCGAGCTGCTCGGCGGCCCGCCGGCACATCATCATGCGACCGAGGAAGATCTCGAAGTACTCCATGACGTGGGAGATCGAGGTATCGATCTTCAGCTCCAGGGTGATGGTCTTGGCGGCCTGGTCGACACGAAGGAACGACTGCTCGGCCGCGTAGTTGACCCGGTCGTGGATGTCGAAGTCGATCTGGGCGGTCTTCCGGACCCGGGAGCGGTGCACGTCACTCTTGTCTGCCAGGATCACCGCCGCGGCGATGGGCCCGGCGCCCATCCCGTCGTCCTCCTCGTGGTTCCCGACCGCCGCCATGATCGCCCCCAGGTCCGGCGGGCCGAGGCGATCGGACAGGACCTGGTGGACCAGGACGGCCCCGGTCTGGCCGTGTCCCCAGCGCGAGATGGCGTTGCCGATGTCGTGCAGGTAGCCGCCGATCGCCGCGAGCTGAGCGTTGTGCTCCTCGAACCCGAGACGGGTCAGGACGTTGTACGCGATCTTGGCGGTGAGGTTGGCGTGCCGGAAACCGTGCTCGGTGAACCCGAGCCCATCCATGACCCGGTCCGCGGCGGTGATGTAAGCGGAGAGGACGGGGTCCTGCTGGACGTCTTCCAGGGTGAGCGAGGTCGCGTCGGGCCGCGGTGCCCCTTGCTTCACGACTCCTCGCTCGCCTCCTCCTCCTCGACGCCCTCCCGGACGAACTTCCGGGCGATGGCCTGCTTGACGAACCGGACCCGGGTTCCGGAGCCCACGTCAAGGGTCACGCTCTCGTCGTCCATGGCCTCGATCGTGCCGAACATCCCCCCGATCGTCACCACCTCGTCCCCCACGCCCAGGCTGTCCACGAGCTCCCGCTGCTGTCGGGCTCGACGCTGCTGTGGGCGGATCAGCAGGAAGTAGAAGATGGCCACCATCAGGGCCAGGGAGATCAGGAACGTGACGTTCCCCCCGCCCTGAGCCACCAGGGTTACGGATCCGGTCATGTGTGTCCCTCCATGAAAAACGGCGGCACCGCCGCCGGTCGGCTCTCCATATTATGGCCCGCCGCTCGGCTCGACAACGGGCCCCCTCCCTGAGGGGAAAGACCGCTTTGAGCCGCTATCATCGAGGCCGATACTCTCACCATGGACGGCGCCACGACGCTCCCGAGGCCCCGGTGGCGGGGTCGGCTTCACCAGGTGGCGTTCTTCGTGT
>JBOGWD010000212.1:0-4531 GCA_050693275.1 Actinomycetota bacterium
TCCGGCAGGTACGACACGGGACTGCTGGCGGCATGAGCGAGGTCCGGTTCGAGGTCCGGGGCCCCGCGGCTTGGGTGACCATCGACCGGGAGGAGCGGCGAAACGCGCTCTCGGCCGGCGTGATCGCCGAGCTGGTGGAGGGTCTGGCCCGGGCACGCGGCGACGACGAGGTTCGGGTGGTCGTGCTCACCGGCGCGGGTGACCGGGCCTTCTGTGCCGGCGGCGACATCGGCGGGTTCCAGGAAGGCCAGGCCGTGGCCGATTCGGCGCCCGCGGCCATCTCCAGGATCCTCGACGCGCTGTGGCATCACCCCAAACCGGTGGTCGCGCGGGTGAACGGCAGAGCTCTCGGTGGCGGGCTGGGGCTGGTCCTGGCCTGCGACCTGGCGGTGGCCGCCGAGGACGTGGAGGTCGGGACGCCGGAGATCGATATCGGCCTGTGGCCCCATGTGATCACGGCAGTGATCCAGCGGACCCTTCCCAGGAAGGTCGCCCTCGACCTGATGCTGACGGGCCGGCGGATGCCGGCCCGGGAAGCGGAGCGATGGGGCGTCGTGAACCGGGTCGTGCCCCGAGATGAGCTGGATGCGGCCGTCGAGCGGCTGGTCGAGGCGCTGGCCTCGAAGAGCCCCCACGTCCTCCGCCTCGGCAAGCGGTCCTTCGCCGGGCCGAGGATCTGCCCTTCGGGCGGGCCATCGACCACCTCAAGGAGGCGCTGGCGGAGAACCTTCGCGCCGAGGACCTGGCCGAGGGGGTATCGGCGTTCCTGGAGAAGCGCAGGCCGGAATGGAGAGGCAGATGAAAGAACCGACGGTCAGCCGCCCCCGGGCGCCCGCCGCCTACGGCATCGCCCGGGGTTCGAAGGGGCGGCTGCCCTGGTCCTGGGCCGACGAGCGCCTCGCGGCGTCTCGGAACTACTGGATCGTGACCGCCAGCGAGGAGGCCCGTCCCCACGCCATGCCCGTGTGGGGGCTATGGCTGGATGGGGCGGTGTGGTTCAGCACGGATCGAGCCTCGCGCAAGGGGCGGAACATCCGGGCCAACCCCGACATCGTGATCCACCTCGAAAGCGGGGACGAGGCCGTCATCGTCGAGGGCACGGCCGAGGAGGTCACCGACCGGGCGGCCCTGGAGCCGTTCGTCGATGCCTACGAGGAGAAGTACGGGTTCCGGATGGATCTGGACCAGCCGATCGGCCTGGTCTACCGTCTTCGTCCGCGTACCGCGCTTGGATGGGCGGAGGAGGACTTTCCCACCTCGGCCACCCGCTGGCGGTTCGGCTAGGCGGGAGGCGCCGGTGGCACGGCCGGCGCGCCGACCTTGTCGGGGACGGCGTCCACGGCCATCGCCAGCCAGGCGTTCTCCGCCTTCCCCTGCTTGACGGCCCCGAGCCAGCCGCCGGACATGGCGCCGCCGGCCGTCCCTCGGCTGTGGACGTCGAGGGTGACGCCGGTCCCGCCGGCCCCCTCGGCCGTGGTCACCACGATGCGCATGGGCATCTTCATCTTGTTCCGGAACCCACCCGCAAGGTAGGCGGATCTCACGCTTCCGCCCACATCCATGCTCAGGAGTCCGGGGCGATTCTCCACCGTGGCGCCTCCCTGGGCCTGGAGGGCCGTCTCGATGGCGGTCCGGACCTGCTGCTCGCTCGCGGTGGTCTGGATCTGGGCCTCGGCCATGACGGGGCGAGCGTACCGGCGCACCGCGCTGGGTGGCAAGCCCGAGGTACGCTGCCGGCATCCTCGGCCTGGCCGGTCATCGCGCGGGACCCTGAAGAACCTATAACGTATATGGTATGTATTCGGCGGGTGCCGGAGGGGTCTCGCCCTCGGCAGAAGGCGACACATCCCTGCCGCGCGACCGGCCCGGTTCGGCCTAGGCGTCCAGGATCTCGACCGCGAAGAGCTCGGCGTCCCGCTCCTCGAGGGTGACCCGGACCGGGAGTTCCTGCACGCGGTGCTCCTCGAGGTGCTCGAGGTCGAAGCCGTAGTCCCGCCGCGGATCGATCCGGATCTCGTGTCTCGTGCCCCCGTCCTCCACGGTGAACCCGCTGATCGACCCTCGGTCGTCGCGAGCGATCGAGGTGATGAGCCCCGTCACGTCATCCGTCGGCGGCGCCGGCATGGGCGTGGACGAGCACGCCGCGGTGAGGATCAGGGCCACCGCGAGCAGTGTTCGCACGTGTGGCATTCTGCCGTACGATCGGCGCCCATGGCGAGCCGGACGTCCGGTGGACGTGTTCATCCCTCCGGCCTCCGCCACGCCCTCGCGGACGAGGGGAGGATGGGCATCGGGCCTACGGGCTCCGCTTCTCGGAGATGGCGGGCAACGTGTGGAGGGTCCTGGTGACGGCGGGGGACGTGGTGGCGCCGGCGACCCCTGAGGGCGGCCTCGTCCAGGACGGCGACGTGATCGCGGTCATCGAGTGACCGCGCGCTAGCATGGGCCGGTGAGCGGGATCCGATCCGAGCCAGGCCGAATCTGGCGGATCACCATCGACCGGGCCGAGGCCCGCAACGCCGTCTCCGAGAAGATGCTCGGTCAGATCGGAGCCTCCCTCGGCGACGCGGCTGCCGACCCCGGCGCCCGGGTGGTGCTCCTGGCCGGTGACGGCGGACATTTCTGCGCCGGGGCGGATCTCGGAGAGGTGGCCGAGACGGCCGGGCCCGACGGCTTTCGATGCGGCCGGGCGCTCGAGGACGTCCTGGTGGCGATGGCCGATCACTCGCTCCCGGTCGTGGCCGGGGTCCAGGGGGCCGCGCTCGGGGCCGGCTGCCAGCTGCTGTCGGCCGCCGACCTCGTCGTGGCGGCCGAGGATGCCCGGATCGGCATCCCGTCGTCGAGGCTGGGGATCGTCATCGCGTTCGAGAGCATCGAGCGCTTGGTGCTGGCGATCGGCCCGCGCCGAGCCGCGGATCTGCTGATCACCGGACGGGAGGTCTCCGGCCGTGAGGCCGCCGGATGGGGATTGGTCACCGAGGCGGTCGCTCCCGACCGAGTTGGGGAGCGGGCGGAGGGGGTGGCCGAGCTCGTGGCGTCCTCCGCGCCCCTGTCGGTCCGGGGATCGAAGCGAGCCATCGCCGCCGTGCTGCGCAAGCTCTCCGTCGACCGGGAGACCGAGGGCTATCGTCTCGTCGAGATCGACATGATGGCCGCCGACGCGCTGGCCAGCGAGGACCTGCGCGAGGGTCTCCGGGCCCGGCGTGAGCGGCGCCCCCCCGAGTTCCAAGGAGCGTGACGGTGGCGAACGCCCTCACCGCGAGGAGCCCCCTGAAGGAGCGAGCGCCGGAGGTCATCCGCATCCTGAAGGAGGAGTACCCCGACGCCACGGTCGCGCTCCGCTTCTCCAACCCGCTCGAGTGCCTGGTGGCCGTGATCCTGTCGGCGCAGTCCACCGACAAGAAGGTCAACGAGGTGACCGAGTCGCTGTTCCGGAACTACCGGACGGCAGAGGACTACCTGAAGGTGCCCGAGGCCGAGCTGGCCGCCGACCTCAGGCCCACCGGATTCTTCAACCAGAAGACCAGGGCGGTACGGGGGGCCTGCCGGATGATCGTCGAGGACTTCGGCGGGAGGGTCCCGGACTCCATGGCCGATCTGGTCACGCTCCCCGGGGTGGCCAGGAAGACCGCGAACATCGTGCTCGGCAACGCCTATCCGGAGAAGCTTCGGACCGATCCCGACGCGGGCATCGCCGTCGACACCCACGTCCGCCGGGTCTCCCAGCGCCTCGGCTTCACCGAGCAGAAGGATCCCGACAAGATCGAGCGCGACCTCATGGAGATCCTCCCCAGGGAGGACCGGTTCGGCTTCGCCTACGTCCTTATCGAGCACGGCCGGGCCATCTGCAAGGCGCCCACCCCTCGCTGCGAGGAGTGCCCCGTGAATCGCCTGTGCCCATCGAGCCGCGTGTAGGCCGGGCCCTCCCCGGCCGATACCTTACGTGACGTGTTCGGCGACGCCTTCACCTCGGTGCTGGAGGGCGCCCGCGGGGGTGAGCCGTGGGCGCTCGAGGCCATCTACCGCGACCTGGCCCCCGGCGTCCTGGGCTACCTGAGGGGCCAGCGAGCGGCCGAGCCCGAGGATCTGACCTCCGAGGTCTTCGTCGGTATCGTCCGGGGCCTCCCCACGTTCAGGGGCCAGGAGCCGGACTTCCGCTCGTGGGTGTTCTCGATCACACACCGCCGCCTGCTCGACGAGCGCCGGCGGCGGGCCCGGCGGCGTGAAGACGCCGTCGATCCCTCCGCCCTGGCCGGGGCGCTGGCGGCCACCTCGGCCGGCGACGCGGAGACGGAGGCCCTGGCCCGGCTCGGTGAGGGCTGGGCGCTCAGGGCGATCGGGGTCCTCACCGCGGACCAGCGGTCGGTCCTCCTCCTGCGGGTCCTGGCGGACCTCTCGGTCGAGGAGGTCGCCCGCATCCTGGGCAAGCGCGAGGGGGCCGTGAAGACCCTCCAGCGCAGGGCCCTGGCCTCCCTGGCCCGGCTCCTCGAGCGGGAGGGCGTTTCCTGATGCGCCCCCCGATCGATTACCA
>JBOGWD010000213.1:0-2275 GCA_050693275.1 Actinomycetota bacterium
CGACCAGCTGGAGATCCGTGAGGGGACTTCGAGCGAGCCGGGCACCCGGGTCCGGCTGATCAAGCGCCGCCCCTGAGTGCGGCCGGATCGTCCGATCGGGACGAATAGCGGGACCCGATTCCGGGAAAGACCCTGGTGGACGCGACAACCTACAGGCCCGTGAACGAGCGATTCGAGCTCCGGCTCTCCCCGTCGCCCGCCGCCCCCGCGGCGGCACGTGGCGCGCTCGGTCCCCTCCGAGGGGCCGTGGATGAGGACACGTTCAGTTCGGTGGAGCTGCTGGTCAGCGAGCTCGTCTCCAACGCGGTTCGCCATGCGGGGCTCCGGAACGAGGAATGGATCGAGCTGCGGGTGGAGGCATCCGAGGACCACGTGAGGGTCAGCGTGACCGACCCCGGCGACGGGTTCGACCCCGCGCTTGAGATCCCCCGGCCCGATCGGCCCTCGGGATGGGGCCTGTTCCTGGTGCGGCGCCTGGCCGCCCGCTGGGGCATCGAGCGCGGGCGGGAGACCCTGGTGTGGTTCGAGATCGCCCGGCGGGGCTCCCCGGCCCACTCGGCCGGCGAGCTCGGCGTCCGTCAGCGAACGTCGGGTTAGGCCAGCAGCCCGCGCACGAAGTACCAGACGAACACCGCCGACACGATGTACATGAGCCAGTGCACGTCCCTCCACCGGCCCCGAAGCACCGCGATCACCGTGTAGGTGAGGAACCCCGCGGCCACACCGTTCGTGATGCTGAAGGTGAACGGCATCATCCCGATCGTGAGAAGCGCCGGGATGCCGATTTCCGGGTCGGACCACTCGATCTCCCGGACCAGGGTCATCATGAAGTATCGAAGACCCCGAATGAGAACTGCCCGAGCAGGCCGAAGTCCGGCGTCGACACGAACTCGCTCGGCACCGCGGCGACCCCGGGGCCCACGGCCGCCCAGACCTGCCCGTCGCCCCAGATCTCGTTGATGAGGACGGCGACGATCGTGGTGGCCACGACGCCGATCAGCAGCGCCCCCCTGACCCGGCGAGCCACCAGGCCGGCGGTGATCACCAGTCCGACGGCGAACGTGAGCATCCGCAGGGTGGTCAGGTCGGAGTTGAGGGCCACGATCGTGCCGCCCTCGGGGTGCACCACGATGCCCGCGTTCACCAGCCCGATGAACGCGATGAACAGGCCGATGCCGATCCCGATGGCTCGCTTGAGATCCATGGGGATGGCGTTCAGCACTGCCTCGCGGAACCCCGTCAGGACCAGCACGGAGATGACCAGACCCTCGATCACGATCACGCCCATCGCCTCCGGCCAGGACAGGCCGAGCGTCCCCACGAGCGTGAACGCCACGAACGCGTTGAGCCCGAGCCCCGCCGCCAACGCGAACGGGTAGTTCGCCACCACCCCCATGAGGATCGTCATCACCGCGGCCACCAGCGCGGTGACCGTGAGGACCTGGGGGAACGGAAGGCTCGCCCCGGTCCCGTCCTGGACCGCCCCGAGGATGGCCGGGTTGACGAAGAGGATGTAGGCCATCGTCAGCCACGTGGCCGCCCCGGCGATGAGCTCGGTCCGAACCGTCGAACCGCGTTCGGAGATCCTGAAGTACCGATCCAGGGCGCCGCCGGGCGCCGTGCCCCGGCGTGGGGATTCCGTCGTGGCCACCGCTTCCTCCTTTCGCGGGCGCGGGCGCTCGCCCCAGACGGGTGTCGGCGCCAGGATAGGAACGCAAGTCCGACGATGCAAAACGAGCCGTCAGGCCCGGAGGGAGACCAGCTCGAAGTTGATCGTGTCGACCAGACCCCGATCGGTGATCTTCAGCTCCGGGACGACCGAGAGGGCCAGGAAGGACATCGCCATGAACGGGGCCGGCAGGGTCGAGCCCAGCCCCCGGGCCGCCTCGTCGAGGCGCCCCGCGGCGGCGGCCACCCGCTCGGCCGGGAGGTCGGACAGGAGCCCCCCGATCGGGCACGGCAGCTCGGCCGCCACGCGGCCCTCGGCCACGGCGGCCTGGCCCCCACCGATCTCGGCCAGCCGGTTGGCCACGGCCGCCATGTCCCGGTCGTCCATCCCGACGACCACGAGGTTGTGGGCGTCGTGGGCGTGCGTCGAGGCCAGCGCCCCGCGTCGGAGACCGAAGCCGCGGACGAACCCGAGCCCGATGCGGCCGGTCTCCCGGTGCCGCTCGATCACGGCGACCTTGGCCAGATCCCTGGATGGGTCTGCCACGGCCTCCCCGTTCCGCGTTCCCGGCTCGGCCACCAGGGCTCGGGTCACGATCTCGCCGGG
>JBOGWD010000214.1:0-1521 GCA_050693275.1 Actinomycetota bacterium
GCGTTCATCTCGCCGAGGCCCTTGAACCGGAGGACGTTCAGGTTCGTCTTCTTCTTGCCGTTCGTCTTCCGGAGCCTGTCGAGCTCCTTGTCCGAGAACAGGTACTGCGGCTTCCCGTCGAGGTTCACCCGGTACAGGGGGGGCTGGGCGATGTACACGTGGCCGGCGTCGATCAGCTCGTACATGTGCCGGAAGAAGAAGGTCAGCAGGAGCGTGCGGATGTGCGCGCCGTCCACGTCGGCGTCGGTCAGGGCCACGATCTTCCCGTACCGCGCCTTGGAGAGGTCGAACTCCTCCCCGATCCCCGTGCCCACCGCGGTGATCAGGGCCTGGATCTCCTTGTTCTCCAGGGTCTTGTGGAGCCGGGCCTTCTCCACGTTCAGGATCTTGCCCCTGATCGGCAGGACCGCCTGGTACGCCGGGTCCCGGGCCTGGATGGCCGGTCCCGCCGCGGAGTCGCCCTCGACGATGAACAGCTCGGTCTTGTCCGGCTCGGCGAGCTGGCAGTCGGCGAGCTTCCCGGGGAGCGTCGAGTCGAGGATCCCCTTCCGCCGGGCCAGGTCCCGGGCCTGCCGCGCCGCCAGTCGGGCCTTGGCCGCCTCGCTCCCCTTCTGGACGATCCGCTTGCCGTCACCCCCGTGCTCCTCGAGCCACGTCATGAGGTGCCTGTTGACCGTGGTCTCCACGAACGATCGGATCTCGGTGTTGCCGAGCTTCGTCTTGGTCTGCCCCTCGAACTGCGGCTCCTTCAGCTTCACCGATACGATCGCGGTCAGCCCTTCCCGGACGTCGTCGCCCTCCAGGTTGGCGTCCTTCTCCTTGAGGTGGTTCCGGCTCCGCGCGTAGCGGTTGATCACGTTCGTCAGCGCCTTGCGGAGGCCCTCCTCGTGGGTCCCGCCCTCATGCGTGTTGATCGTGTTGGCGAAGGAGTGGAGGGATTCCGCGAAGCCGTTGTTCCACTGCATGGCCACCTCGACCTCGGCGTCCTCCTTCTTTCCCTCGAAGTGGATCACCCGGCTGATGGTGTCCTTGCCCTGGTTCAGGAACGGCACGAAGTCGGCCAGGCCGCCCTTGGCCTTGTAGACATCCCGCCACTCCTTGCCCTCTCGTTCATCGACGAAGGCGATCTCCACGCCGGCGGCGAGGAAGGCGAGCTCACGGAGCCGCTCTGCCAGGACGTCCCGCTTGAACTCGATCTCCTCGAAGACCTCGGGGTCGGGCCAGAACGAAACGATGGTCCCCGTCTTCTTGGTGGCGTTGCCCTTCTTGAGCTTCTCCAGGCGCTGCCCTCGCGAGTACGACTGGGTCCACACCCATCCGTCCCGGGCCACCTGCACCTCGAGCCGCTCCGACAGGGCGTTCACAACGGAGACGCCCACGCCGTGGAGGCCGCCCGAGACGACATAGGACTTGCCGTCGAACTTGCCACCGGCGTGGAGGGTGGTGAGGACCACCTCGACCGCGGGCCGCCGGTCCTTCGACCTGGGGATCGGCCTCACGGGGATGCCCCGGCCGTCGTCG
>JBOGWD010000215.1:0-1250 GCA_050693275.1 Actinomycetota bacterium
GTCCAGGTCCGCAGATGGGTCGCCACCCTGGCGGAACGGGGCATGAGTCCCTCGCGTATCCGACAGGCGTACCAGCTGCTGTCGGCCATGCTCAAGGCGGCGGTGGAGTCCGGATACCTCCCCCGGACCCCATGCGTCGGTGTGAATCTACCGAGGGCCCCGAGGCGGGAGATGCACTTCCTGTCGGCTGCGCAGGTCGCCGCGATCGCCGAGACGGTACCCCCACCACATGGCCCGCTCATCTATGTGCTGGCGTACGGAGGGCTCCGCTGGGGGGAGGCTGCCGCCTTGCGTCGCAGCCGCTGTCACCTGTTGCGATCTCGCCTGGAGGTCGCCGAGTCCGCAGCCGAGGTTGGTGGAAGGCTCCACCTTGGGGAAACAAAGACCTACCAGCGGCGTACGGTCGTCATCCCCGGGTTTCTCCGGGAGCTTCTCGCCAAACACTTGGCCTGCCAGGTGGACGACGGTCCAGACTCCTTTGTCTTCACTGGCCCGGCCGGAGGGCTCCTGAGGAACTCCAACTTCCGGGGACGCGTCTGGCAGCCGGCCGTGCGGGCGCTGGGCTTGCCGAGCGACCTGCGCATCCACGACCTCAGACACACCTGTGCCGCCCTTCTGATTGCCCAGGGCGCCCACCCGAAGGCCATCCAGGCCCAGCTGGGCCACTCGAGCATCCAGGTGACGCTGGACCTGTACGGACACCTGTTCCCCGACGACATGGACCGCTTGGCGAGGCAGCTCGACGCGGCCCACGATGCAGTTTCCGGACAGATTGCGGCCTCTGTGCGGCCTGCGGGCGGTGCCGACGTCGTCGAACTCCCTGTGGGTAGACGGAAAACCGCCCGTGACCAGCGCGTTCCCGAGTGGGGCGGGCTGGACTCGAACCAGCGACCGACGGATTATGAGGAGGATCTGCGCTGCTTCGGTCCGCTGCTGATGGGAGAGCGCATCACCCCCGGCGAGAACGGCGCGGCGGTTCTCTTCGTCTACCAGCTCCATTAGACATCCCACGGCTCTAAGTTGTCAAGCAGCGGCCTCCACAGAGGCGGGCCAGGCGACGTCTACGCGGTAGACCTGGCGGTATCGTAGGCACCCGTGCAGGATGCCGACCCATCGGTTCGCGAGGGACCGAAGCGCCTGCCGATGGGTCTTTCCCCTGGCCCTGTGAGCGTCGTAGTGGTTGCGTGCACCGGATGAGCTCGTCAGCGAGCAGAACGCCCACATGTCCAAGGCGTCGGCCAGCCGCCGGT
>JBOGWD010000216.1:0-6785 GCA_050693275.1 Actinomycetota bacterium
ACTCCTGGGGGTCGAGGAGCCATGAGGCGAACCGCCACGCGTCCCACAGGTCGGCGAGGACCGAGCCCCATCCGCCCGGCCCCGTGGCGCGGAAGTCGACGTGGCGGAACGACCGGACCGTGGTCACGCGGGCCTCGGGCAGGGCCCCGGCCAGCCTGAGCGCCTCTCCGTACGGCACCGCGGGGTCGTCGGTCGAGTGCATCGCCACCACGGGGAGGTCCACCGCGCCGGCCACCGAGGAGGGCGAGAAGCGCTCGAGCACCTCCCGGGCCTCGGGGGCCAGCCCGGCCGCGAGGTCGTCGACCCGGGCGGGGTCGCGGTTCGAGAGAAGGTCGTACATGGCCCGGGCCTCCGGCCCCAGCGCGGCCGGGTCGCCCCGCCCGTCGAGCGTCGCCCGAAGCGCCGTCCTCGAGCCCTCCGGCACCAGCTCAACGGCGTGGTGCTCCAGGATCCGATGCGCCAGGGGATGCCCCTCCCACCGAACCTCCGCCCCCTTGACGATAGACACGCCGGTCGTCACGGCCTGGATCACCCCCACCAGGTCCCAGTACGCGCCGAACACCGCCACCTGGGCCACCCGACCTCGCACCCGAGGGTCGGCCGCCGCCACCAGCGCGAACGAGCCGCCGTAGGAGATGCCCAGCATCACCACCGGGCCGCGCGTCCCCGGGTGCTCGTCGAGCGCCACCACCGATCGGGCGATCCGGTCCAGGTCGTCTTGGTCGAACCGCTGCTCCGCCAGAACCAGGTCCGGCACGAACACCACGCGACCCGCTCGGGCCACCGATCGGGCCAGCCGCACCGCCCGGGGGTCGTCCTTCCCCTCCGGAGCCGCCCCCAGCACCAGGAGGATCGCCGGCGAGGGACGCTCCGGAAGATACAGGTGCCCGGTGACGCCGTCGAGCGAGGCGTCCTGACGAGAGATCGCCGGGGCGAACGGCCGGGGAAACGAGAGCCCCACGGCCTCGGCCAGCAGTGCTACGGCCTTCCCCCGTGCCTGGACAGGCGGCAGGAACCCCAGCCCGGTCACCACCACGACGGCCGCGGCCGGCCACATCCATCGACGACGCCACCGCCCCGCCACACCGGCGGCAGGCTACCGCGGCTCAGGAGTAGGAGTGCTCCTCGTCGGGGAACGTCCCCGACTCGACCTCGTCGGCGAAGGCGCGGACGGCCCGGCCGATCTCCTCCCGGAGGTTCGCGTAGGTCTTGACGAACTTCGGGTACCTCCCGCCCCCGAGTCCCAGCATGTCGGTGATCACCAGGACCTGCCCGTCGCAGTGCGGACCGGCGCCGATGCCGATGGTCGGGACCGACAGCGACTCCGTGACTCGACGGGCCACCTCCGACGGGATCCCCTCCAGGACCAGCGAGAAGATCCCCGACTTCTCCAGCGACTCGGCGTCGTGGAGGAGCCGCTCGGCGGCCTCGTCCTCCCGGGCCTGGACCCGGTAGCCCCCCATGGCGTGGACCGACTGCGGCGTCAGGCCGAGGTGCCCCATGACCGGGATGCCCGCCGAGACCAGGACCTCGGTCAGGTCGAGGAACGCCCCCTCCAGCTTCACCGCGTGCATGCCGGCGTCCTTGAGGAACCGGCCCGCGTTGCGGACGGCCTCCTCCCTGCTCGCCTGGTACGAGAGGAACGGCATGTCGCCGACCAGGAGGGCCTCCTTGGCACCCCGGGACACCGCCCGGGCGTGATGGAGCATCTCCTCCATCGTCACCGGGAGCGTCGTCTCGTAGCCGAGGACGTTGTTGGCGACGGAGTCGCCGACGAGGAGCACGGGGATCCCGGCCTCGTCGAGGATCTGGGCGGTGGGGAAGTCGTAGACCGTGAGCATGGGGAACTTCCGGCCCTGGCGCTTCCACGCCGCGAGATGGTGGATCGTGACCATGGCTCGCGCCTCCTTCCGTGAGTGCACGTCCAGGGTGATTGTACGCCGGGCGGGCCCGGAGTCCTGCTTCAGGCCTGGGCGAACTCCAGCGTGATGTGGTCCTGCCGGGCTTCGAGCACGAAGCAGGTCCGCTCGGCGAGGCCCAGCCCCCAGGAGACCTGTCCCTCGAAGTCCCCCATGTGCACGGCCTCCTTCAGCGTTCCGTACCCGGGGCTGAACTCCTTCGGGCCCGTGTACACCTCGACGGGCTCCTCGCCGGAGAGGTCGACCCCGATGGCCTGGAACGAGACCAGCAGGTACGCGTTCCCCTCGACCTCGACGGGACGGCCCTCTCCGTCCGTGACGAGCTCGTCCACGAAGGAGATGTGGTGCCAGGGGGCTTTCCTGGGCGCCCCCTGGTCGGGCTCGAACCCGAACGTGATCCGATCCACCCCGTCATCGGACTCCAGCTCGACCTCGGTGAAGCGGGGGAAGTTGGAGGGGTTGCCGCCGTTGACCGTCTCGCAGGTCGAGCTCCCGGCCGAGTCGGGAGTCTCCGGAGGAGCCTCGGTCTCCTCGGGGCTGCCGGCCAGCGGCGGCCCCCCGGTGACGGTCGGCTGGCGCTGTGCGCACGCCACCAGGAGCAGCGCCGCGGCAAGCGTGGCGGCGATCTTGGGCACCGCCCCAGTGTAGGTCCAGGATCGGCCTCCGGCCAGCATTCCTGACCGACGGCGGCGGCGTATCCTTGCCCTGCCCTCGAGGAGACCTGCATGCGCGAGTACGGGCTGTTCATCGGCGGCGAGTTCGCCCCAGCCGCCTCCGGCGAGACCTTCGAGACCCGCGACCCTTCCACGGGCGAGGTCGTGGCCACCGTGGCCAAGGCCGGGGCGGAGGACGTCGACCGAGCGCTCTCGGCCGCCCGGCGGGCCTTCGACGAGGGGCCCTGGCCGACCATGAAGCCCCGGGAGCGGACCCGGATCATGCTCGAGGTGCTCGACCGGCTGGTCGAGGCCCAGGAGGAGATCGCCGCGCTGGAGACGGCCGACGCCGGCCACACCAGGCGGATGTCGAACCTGTTCACCGTGCCGTACTCCAACGAGTTCTGGCGCTATCTGGCCCAGGCGGCCGGCGCCCTCAGCTACATCGAGCCGGTCCCCCGGTACGACTTCCCCACCGCGGCGTGGGAATTCGTGGAGCGCTCGCCGTTCGGCGTGTGCGCCCAGATCGTGCCGTGGAACGTCCCGTACATGATGGCGATCTGGAAGATCGCCCCGGCCATCGCCACGGGCAACACCGTCGTGCTGAAGCCGGCCATGGAGACCCCGGTCACGGCCATGGAGCTGGCCAGGATCGTGGCCGGGTCCGACATCCCGCCCGGCGTGGTGAACGTCCTGCCGGGCCCGGGGATCCCGGTGGGCGAGGCCATGGTCACCGACCCGCGAGTGGACAAGATCTCCTTCACTGGTTCGACCGAGGTGGGCCGGCGGATCATGCAGCTGGCCTCACCGCAGGTGACGTACGCGACCCTCGAGCTGGGCGGGAAGAGCCCGAGCATCATCCTCGACGACGCCGACCTCGACGTCGCCGTGCCCGGCTCGCTGTGGGCCATGTACCTCCACCAGGGCCAGATCTGCCAGGCCGGGACACGGCTGCTGGTGCCGTCGGCCCTGTACGACGAGGTCACGGCCCGGGCCGTCGAGCTCGTCGAGGGGATGACGATCGGCTCGGCCCACGACTACGAGTCGGACCTCGGCCCGGTCCTCAACGAGACCCAGTTCAGCACGATCGAGCGGTACGTCGAGCTGGGGAAGCGCGAGGGGGCCAAGCTGCTCACCGGCGGCGAGCGGCTCACCGGCAACGGCCTGGACAAGGGCTACTTCGTCCGGCCCACGATCTTCGGCGACGTCGAGAACTCGATGAAGATCGCCCAGGAGGAGATCTTCGGTCCGGTGCTCGCGGTGATCCGCTACGACTCGGTCGACGAGGCCGTGCGGATGGCCAACGACAGCATCTACGGGCTGGCCGCGGGCGTGTGGTCGCGGGACATCCCCCGGGCCCTCGAGGTGGTCCGCCGGCTCCGCGCGGGGACCGTGTGGGTGAACGACTTCCACCTCATCTCACCGGCGGCCCCGTTCGGCGGCTTCAAGCAGTCCGGGGTGGGCCGCGAGCACGGCGAGTGGGGCCTGAAGGGCTACCTCGAGGTCAAGGCCGTCCACGTAAGCCAGGTGGCAACCAAGGACCAGAAGTTCTGGTTCGGAATCCTAGGGCTCTAGGAGCGTCGGCCCGAGCCGCCGGCGTTATCCCCGCGGGTCAGCATGACGCGGCCACGATCCGGCTTGCGGGAATGAGCCGGGGGAGGCAGCTCCGCACCTGGCTGGATCAGTCGTCGGACGGCCCGTCCTCCTGATCGCTGGGGCCGTCGTCCTCGCCTTCCTGCCCGACAACGCTGAAGTCCTCGTCCAGGTTCACCTCGACGACGCGTCCGCTGTCGAGCCGGATCTCGACGCCGTAAGCGGCTCCGTCGTCTCCGATCTCCGTCTCGATCACCCTGCCGCCGCCGGTATGAGCGAGGGCGGCCGCCGTGGCTCGCTCGAGGGCCGAGCCGGACAGTGACCCGTCATCGTCGCCGTCGGTGGCCGTGGCGATGGCGGCCCCGCCGCCGATGAGCATGGCCACGAGCGTCCCGCCCGCCACCCAGCCGGCCTTCTTCTTCTCCATGTCTCCATCCTCCTCCGTTCGGGTCTGCCTTGGGCCACCATGCACGGGCGGCGATGAGAGAACCGTGAGCCGCATATGAGAGGGCTACTCGGGGATCCTCACCGTCACCGAGGCGCCACCCTCGGGGGAGTTCTCCGCCTCGACCGAGCCACCGTGGGCCTCGGCCACCGCCCGGACGATGGCCAGTCCCAGCCCGGCCCCTCCGTCCGGCCTCGACCGGGGCCCATCCGGCCGAGCGAAGGGCTCGAAAGCTCGGGGCAGAAACGAGGCCGGGAACCCCTCGCCGGTGTCGCGGACCTGGAAGCGAAGCGAGTCGCTGGCCCGGGCGACGTCGATGGTGACCCGCCCGCCCGACCGGGTGTGCCGCAGGGCGTTGTCAAGGAGGTTCCCGATGACCTGTCGGAACCGCAGGGCGTCGATCCTTCCTCGGAGGCCCTCGGGAACGCTGGCCTCGATCGAGACCCCGAGGGTCGTCGCCCGTGTCGAGTACGCCTCGATCGCCCCGGCGATGAGCGGAGCCAGCTCGACCGGCTCGCGCCTCACCCGGAGACGCCCCCGGTCCGCCCGGGCCATGACCAGGAGATCCTCGGCCAGTCGAGCCAACCGATCGGACTCTTCGGCGGCGCTCCGGAGAGCGCCCTCCAGCTCCTCGGCGCTCCTCGAGCGGCGGAGCGCCAGCTCGAGCTCGGTCCTGAGGGTCGCCAGAGGGGTCCGGAGCTCGTGGCTCGCCTCGGCGACGAACCGCCGCTCGCGTTGAAGGGCCTCCTCCATCCGGTCGAGCATCCCGTTGAGGGTTTCCCCGAGCCGGGCAAGCTCGTCTCCGGTCTGCGGCTCGGGGAGCCGACGGCCAGGCTCGGACGCGGAGATCGCGGCGGCCTCGGCGCGCATGCGCTCCACCGGCCGGAGAGCGGCACCCGCCACAGCC
Source organism: Actinomycetota bacterium (assembly GCA_050693275.1). Classification (GTDB taxonomy): domain Bacteria; phylum Actinomycetota; class UBA4738; order UBA4738; family CALAEC01; genus CALAEC01. The sequence continues at coordinate 5,518 of JBOGWD010000216.1, forward strand.
CATCCCACTCCCGTCGCCAGGACGAGGGCCAGGGGACCGCCGACCGCGAGGAGGATGGCCAGTCGGGTGAGGGCCTCGTTCTGGTCGTCCAGCGAGGACCCCACCAGGAGAACCCGGCCTCCCGGAGCGGGGACGGCCAGGACCCGCGCCGGCACCGGCTCCTCCACGGTCTGGACGACCTGCTCCGTGATGCGCGGCCTCTGGAGGCCGACCACACCGTCGGGGGTCAGGAGCGGGCTGGTCCCGAGTCCCGCGGAGGACGCCAGCACCTCCCCATCGGGCCCCAGGACCTGTACGAAGGCGTCGTCTGGCTCGGCGAGATGGCCAGGCTCCCCCAGCTCTCCCGGAGCGATCCTTTGGCTGCCCAGGAGGGCATCCGCTCTCGAGCGCAGGCCGGCGTCCACGGCATCCATCAGGTCGGCCCTGAGTCTCAGGTACAGGAACCCCCCCGTGGCGGTGAGGACGGCGGCCATCAGAGCCGCGGATACGAGCGTGAGCCTAGCCCGGATCGGAAGAGCCATCCTCCTGCTCCTCCCTGAGCCGGTACCCGGCTCCCCGGACCGTCTCGATGGAGTTCCTCCCGAACGGACGGTCCACCTTCTCCCTCAGGTACCGCACATAGACGTCCACCACGTTCGAGTCCCCGTCGTAGGCGAAGTCCCACACGTGCTCGATGAGCTGGGTGCGGCTCAGGACCTGCCCCGGATGGCGGACGAGGTACTCGAGGAGGGCGAATTCCTTGGCGGTGAGCTCGATGGGGACATCGCGACGGGTGACGCGACGAGTGGCGGGGTCCACCGTCAGGTCCCCGACCCGGAGAGCGGGCGGGCGCTCCGGCGCTCCCCGGCGGACGAGGGCCCGGAGCCTGGCCACGAGCTCAGCGAAGGCGAACGGCTTGGTCAGGTAGTCGTCCGCGCCGGCATCCAGGCCGGTGACTCGATCGGGGACGTCGTCGCGGGCCGTGAGCATGAGCACCGAGCTCCACCGCCCTGCTTCCCGCAACCGCCTGCAGATCTCGAAGCCATCGAGGTCGGGCAGCATGACGTCCAGCACGATCGCGTCGTAGGGGTTCTCGGTCGCCAGCCACAGTGCCTGCTGACCGTCGCTCGCGGTATCGACGGCGTAGCCCTCCTCCTCCAGCCCCCGCTTGAGCAGACTGGCCATCTTGGCCTCGTCCTCGACGACAAGCACCCTCACGTGCCGCTCCTCGGCTCCCGTGCACCATGAAGCCTAGAGCAGGGATACTTAGAGGAGGATGAGAGGGATCC
>JBOGWD010000217.1:0-3416 GCA_050693275.1 Actinomycetota bacterium
TCCCGGCAGACCCGATCCCACAGCCGGGCCATGGCCCGGACCTTGCAGAGCTCCTCCACGAAGCGGATCCCGGCGTTGAGGAAGAACGACATCCGGCCGACCAGCCTCGGCACGTCGTCCTCCGAGACCCGGCCGGTGGATCGAGCCGAGTCGAGCACCGCGATGGCGTTCGACAGCGCGAACGCGGTCTCCAGGACGGGGTCGGCCCCGGCTTCCTGGAGGTGGTAGGAGCACACGTTGACCGGATTCCACCTGGGGATCTGATGGAGGGTCCAGGTCACCAGATCCCCTGTCAGGCGCATCGACGGACCCGGTGGGAACCCGTACGTGCCTCGGGACAGGTACTCCTTGAGGATGTCGTTCTGGGTCGTGCCGGCCAGGCCGCTCCGGTCGGCGCCGTGCTCGTCGGCCACCGCGACGTACAGCGCCAACAGCCACACGGCGGTGGCGTTGATCGTCATCGAGGTGTTCATCTCCGCCAGCGGGATGCCGTCGAGGAGCGTCCGCATGTCGCCGAGGTGGCCGATTGGGACTCCGACCCGGCCGACCTCGCCCCGGGACATGGGATCGTCCGAGTCGTACCCGCACTGGGTGGGGAGGTCGAAGGCCACCGACAGGCCCGTCTGGCCCTTGGCCAGGTTCGCCTGGAACCGCTTGTTGGTCTGCCGGGGCGTGGCGTAGCCGGCGTAGGTTCGGAAGATCCAGGGTCGGTCCGGGGTCACGCTGGCCTCCGGGGTCGGACGCAAGTATACGGGCGGGTAGGGGGGGCCTGGTGATGCATAAAATCATGTCCATGCGATATATACACGGACCCCGCGATCTGCTATACTCCGTGCCCATGAAGCGCCGGACGACGATCGAGATCGACGACCGCCTGGTCGAGGAGGCTCGGGGGGTCCTGGGCACCCGGGGGCTCCGTGACACGGTCGAGGCAGCACTGACCGAGGCCGTGCGGGCGGCCCGTCGCCGCGAGCTCGCCGACCAGCTCGCATCCACCGACGGCCTGGATCGCGACGCCCTGGTCGAAGCCCGTCGCTCGTGGCAGACCTGACGCTCTTCCTGGCCGATACCAGCGCCTGGCATCGAAGCGACCATCCCGAGGTCTCCGCGCTCTGGCGCCGCCACCTCGAGGCCGACGCGATCGCCACGACGGACCCGATCCGGCTCGAGGTGCTGTACAGCGCCCGGAGCCCAGAGGAGTACCACCGGCTCGCCGATCGACTGGACGCGCTCGGCCAGCTCCCGTGCGGCGGTGCCGCGTTCCGACGGGCCCTCGAGGTCCAGCGCCTGCTGGCCCGCCGGCCGCTCCATCACCGCGTGCCCGTCGGCGATCTCCTCATCGCGGCCGCAGCGGAGCTCTCGGGGGCCACGGTCTGGCACTACGACGCCGACTACGACCGCATCGCCGGCGTCACCGGTCAACCGGTGGAGTGGATCGCGCCCCGCGGCAGCCTCTGATCCCGATCAGAACCCTTGGCCGCCGACCCCACAGACCTCGTTGAGGTACACGTACGGGCTCACGGCCGAGCCCCCACCCGGGTGGTACTCGAAGTGGTCGTGCGGCGGGGTGCCGGCGGCGTTCCCGGTGTTCCCGACCAGGCCGATGATCGTGCCCGCCTCCACCTGCTGCCCGTCCACGCCGACGTGCTCGGAGAGGTGGGCGTTGTACACGTAGTCGGCGTTGGCGTCGGCGTACACGTGGACCGAGGGTCCGCCCAGGCCGTTGAAGCTCTCCTCGGCCCGCCCGGCGAACGGCGCCCGGATGGGGGTGCCGGCCGGGGCGAAGACGTCGTTGCCCTGATGGGTGTGGCCCACCCGGGGGAAGCCGAAGTCGTCGATGTACGAACGCGGCGGGTCCACCGGGCACCAATAGAACGGACCGTCGGCCGACGGGGGCGGGCCCACGTTCCCCCCGCCGCTGATCCCGAACTGGGCCAGGTACTCGCGCTGGACCTTCTTGGTCAGGCGCTCGACGATCTCCTCGGCCTCGGACTCCTTCTCCTGGAGGGCGGCCTTGGCCTCGGCCGCGGCCTCCCACTTCGAGTTGAGCCGCTCCTCCTTCCCCTCCAGGCTGGCCAGCTGCCGGTCGTACTCCTCCCGGTATTCCTTGAGGGATCTACGGAGGTCGACCAGCTCCTGTCGCTGGACCTGGAGCCCCTCGGCCACGCCGGCGTCCTTCCGGCTGAGGGCGTCGAGAAAGCTGAACCGGTCGGCCAGGTCGTTCAGGGAATCGGCGTCAAGAAGGAGCTCGACCACGCCGGCCGGACCGCGGATGTACACGTCCCGGGCCCTTGCGTTCAACGTCCCCTGGAGCTCCAGGGCCCGGTTGCGGGAGCGCTCGATCCCCGCCTCGGCGTCGCCCATGGCCTGGGCCAGGGCCTCGATGTGGGTGGTCACCTGGGAGAGCTGGTTCGTGAGGCTCTGGATGGCCGCCCGGATCTGCTCGACCCGCTCCTGGGCGACCCGGAAGTCCTTCCGGAGGTCCTCCAGCCGCTCCCGGGCCTGGTCGAGCTCCTCCTGGGTGTCGGCGGCCTGCGCGGAGCCCGGGGCGACCTGGGCGAACGCCAGCAGGACCAGCACGGCCCCGGCGGCGCGCCGGAGCCGGCGGACCGGCGATCCCCGGTTCGCTTCGGTCATGAGCTGCCTATCCCTATCGGAAGGATGAGACGGGTGTCAACGGCCAGCGTGACGTTTACACCCGTGTAGTTCAAGCATCGGCACCGCCCGGCTCGAGACTTTAGCTCGGGCATGCTTCTAGTCGCCTGAATAGAGTCGGGGCAGATCGACGAGTTCGACCTCTCCCCGGCTGCTCCTTTGTTGCAGCCCCCGGCTGAAGCCGCCTGGACAGAAGAGCAGAAGCCGTGTGCTCTTCGCATTCGCTATCCCCCGGTCTGCAAGCAGCGAACGGATCCTCCTCAGACGTTCGAGTTCTCCTTCGTCCATCCGCTGGGGGCCGGACTTGAGGCTTGCTTCCGGCTGGCCAGCCCGACCCGGAACCAGTCCCCCTCCCGGCCGCACGGGTACCGGTAGTGGAACCGGCCGTACCCGATCATCCCCGACTCCAGGTACGGCTCGAACTCGGGCACCTCCGGCGGATCAGCTCGTGGAGCTGGCGGAGCTCGCTCCGGCGGGGCTCGTCCAGGCGATCCAGGTACTCCTCGGGGGTCTTGGGCGCCCGGGCCATCAGAACTCCGTCCCTGGCAGGCCGAGGTCGCGGGCGATGAGGACCCGCTGGATCTCGTTGGTGCCCTCCCCGATCTCCAAGACCTTGGCGTCGCGGTAGAACCGAGCCACGGGGAACTCCTCGCTGAACCCGTACCCACCGTGCACCTGGACGGCCTGGCGGGCGCAGGTCACGGCGATCTCGCTGGCGTACAGCTTGGCCAGCGAGGCAGCCGCCTTGTAGGAGCGGCCCC
>JBOGWD010000218.1:0-3192 GCA_050693275.1 Actinomycetota bacterium
CTCGGCAGAAGGCGACCCATCTGCCGATTGACCGTAATCGAGCGGGAAGGAAAGTCGGGATGTGGCCACGCTAGGAACGCGCGGGGGTGGGGCGCTCGGCCAGGGGCAGGGAGACCCGGAACGTCGAGCCCCGGCCCAGCTCGCTCTCGGCCTCGATACGCCCGCCGTGCCGCTCGGCCACGTGGCGGGCGATCGACAGGCCCAGGCCGGTGCCCCCCGTCTCCCGGGAGCGGGCCCGGTCCACCCGGTAGAAGCGCTCGAAGATCCGGGGCAGGTCCCGGGTGGGGATGCCGATCCCGCTGTCCTCGATCTCGAGGCGGGCCCTCCCATCACGTCCGGTCAGGACGACGCTGACCCGGCCGCCGCTCGAGGTGTACCGCACGGCGTTGTCGAGGAGGTTGCGGACCAGCAGCGCCAGGTCCCGGGCAGCGCCCCGCACGGCGACCGGTTCCACATCGACATCGAGTGAGATCCCGGCTTCCTCCGCCACCCCCCGCAGCCGTTCCGCCTCGTCGAGGGCGACGCGATCGAGCCGGACCGACTCCAGGACGGGGCGCTCGGTCTCCAGCCGGGAGAGGTCGAGGAGGTCGGACACGATCCGGGAGAGGCGGACGGCGTCCCGACGGAGCTGCCCCGCGAAGCGCGCGGCGGCCTCCGGATCCTCACCGACCGCCCGCTCGACCGTCTCGGCGGCGGCCTGGATCGCCGCGGACGGCGTCTTCAGCTCGTGGGAGGCGTCGGCCACGAAGTCCCGACGCATCGCTTCGACCCGCCGGGCCGCGGTCACGTCGCGCAGCACCACCAGCACCTCCCCCGCGGCCTGGAGCGGCACGGTGGAGGCGCGAAGGATCCTGGGCGGAAAGGAGACCTCGAACTCACGGTCCGCGGGCTCGCCGGCGGCCCGGGTCTCCTCCACCAGCGTCCGGAGCGCCGGCGGCGTCAGGCCCCGGAGCGCGTTCGGCAGCGCGCCCAGGAGGCGGGACGCCGCCGGGTTCGCGTAGCCCAGGCGGTCGTCCGATCCGACCAGGACGACGCCCTCCTCCATAGCGGAGAGCACGGCCTCGCGCTGCTGCCGGTCGCGGCCGATCTCCTCGATCCGCTCCTCGAGGTCGTCGGCCATCCGATTCAGGGTCCGGGCCAGGATCGCCAGCTCCGCCGTCCCGTCGAGCGGAACCCGGGCCCCGAGATCGCCCTCCGACATCCGGGAGACCCACTCGGTCATCTCCCGGACGGGGCGGCTGAGGCCCCGGGCCACGAGCCAGACCGCCCCCACGCCGATCAGCGCGGCCACGGCCGCGCCGCCGACGACCACGAGCCGAACCCGGGCCAGGCGTTCCTCCACGATGGCCAGCGGGAGGGCCACCCGGATCATCGCCCCGTCCCGAGGAGGCAGCGCGACGTAGCGGTACGGCTGGCCCACGGTCTCGCTGATCCGGGAGGACACCCCGATCTTCCCGGTCAGCGCGTCGCGGACCTCGGGCCGATCGCCGTGGTTCTCGATGACGGCGGGGTCGCGGGCCGAGTCCGCGAGGACCACGCCATCGGTTCGGATGACCGTGATGCGCACGCCGGACTCGCGCCCGATCGCGCGAGCCGCCGGCTGAAGATCCGGGCCTTCCGCGGGGAGCGCCGCCCGGACCGCCTGGGCCCGGTCGATCAAGGAGTCCGTGAGGTCGTCGAGGAAGGCCGCGCCGACGGCCCGGTCGAGGACGAACGCCAGGGCGGCCAGCACGGCGACGACGGTGAGGGCGTAGCGGGCGACGAGGCGGCCCGCGAGCGTGGGCCGGGCGTGTGCGTCCACTGCCGTCAGTCTACGGGCGGCTGACAGCGCGGACAGAGATACGTGGTGCGCCCGGCCACGACGAGACGCCCCAGCTCGGACCCGCATCGCGGACAGGCAGCGCCGGGCCTCCCCCGGACGTGGCTGAGCCAGCCGCGCAGGCTCGGCACCTCATCGAACCGCTCCACGGAGGTGCGTACCACCTTCCGGAGCGCGGTGAACAGCCGGTCGCGCTCCTCCTGGTCGAGGTCCTCGATCCGGTGGGCGGGATGGATCCGAGCCTGCCACAGCGCTTCGTCGGCCAGGAGGTTGCCGATCCCGGCCAGGAACGTCTGGTCCATCAGCGCGGCCTTCACCCGGCCGCGGCGGCGGTCCAGCAGCGCCCGGAACCCCCGCCGGTCCAGACCCAGCGCGTCGGGCCCCAGGGGGCCGAGGATCGCTCGCGCCTCTCCCCGGTCGTGGGCCAGCCACAGCCCGCCGAGCTTCCGCATGTTCCGGTACCGGAGCTCCCCCCGGTCGAGCACGAAGATGACCCGGTCGTGCCGATGGCGGCCGTCGGGCCCCTCGGCGGGGATCAGGTCCCCGGTCATCCCGAAGTGGATCAGCACCGCGGGGCCGGAGGTCCAGGCCAGGAGCCATTTTCCGTGCCGCTCGGGCTCCTCGAACCGGTGACCCTGCAGGGCCCGGTCCAGCGACGCGGCCGAGACGTTCCGGAGGATCCCGGGATCGGTGGTCACGGTGCGCTCGATCCGGCGGCCGGCGGCGTGCTCGGCGAGGACGCGCCGGTAGTGCTCGACGTCGGGAAGCTCCGGCATCGCCGGCCAGCCTACGAGGTGAGTGAGTCGAGCAGGCCCCGGACCCTGCGCTCGATCTCGTTGCGGATGGCGCGGACCTCGTCAAGGGCCTTGCCGCCCGGGTCGGGGAGGTCCCAGTCCTCGTACCGCTTCCCGGGGTAGAAGGGGCATTCGTCTCCGCAGCCCATGGTCACCACGACGTCGGCAGCCCGGACCTCCTGGTCCTCGAGCCGGCGCGGCCGCCGGGCCGCGAGGTCGATCCCGATCTCCCGCATCGCCTCCACCACTCCGGCGTGGACCTCGTCTGCCGGCTGCGTGCCTGCCGACAGCACCGTGACCCGGTCGCCGGCCAGTCGCTCCAGCAACGCCGCCGCAATCTGCGACCGGCCGGCGTTGTGCACACAGACGAACAGGACGGTGGGCCCGCTCACCCGACGAACTTGTAGCCGAGGCCCCGGACCGTGACCACGTGCACGGGGTGGTGGGGGTCCTCCTCGATCTTGCGACGGAGCCGCTTGACGTGGACGTCGAGGGTCTTGGTGTCGCCGAAGTAGTCCGAGCCCCACACCGTGTCGATGAGGAAGTCACGGGTGAGGAGGCGGCCCTGGCGGCGGAGGA
>JBOGWD010000219.1:0-1588 GCA_050693275.1 Actinomycetota bacterium
ATCATAGTGTCAGGATAACCTGACACCCGCTTCGGCGCCAGATCGCTCCCATAGCAGGAGTGCAGGTTTGGATCGGAAGTCGACCACGTCCGGGGACGCTGACGGTAGGCCGCGCCCTGGCCCGGCACCCTCTCTGCCAAGATGACCTGAGACACTTCCCCAGCGGTAATTAGTGAGCAAGAGGGTGGGGAAGGAGATCGGCTGATGTCGATGCTGCTGACGAGGCCAGAGCCGCGGGCGCTTCCTGGAGGGGTGGAGAGCTTGCCGGGCCCCGAGGTTCCGGAGAAGCCCAAGCGCCGGCGGTTCACCGTCGAGTACAAGCTGCGGATCCTGGAGGAGGCGGACGCCTGCATCGAAGCGGGCGAGGTCGGTGCCCTGTTGCGGAGAGAGGGCCTGTACTCGTCGCATCTCACCGTCTGGCGCCGTCAACGTCGGGAAGGGGTGCTGGAGGGTCTTTCACGGCGGCGGGGCCGCCAGGGCAAGGATCCGCTTGGGGCGGAGGTGGAGCGGCTGCGTGGGGAGAACCAGCGGCTCCGGCGGAAGCTCGAGCAGGCTGAGGTGGTGATGGAGGTTCAAAAAAAACTCTCCGGGCTGCTTGGGATCGAGCCGGCGACCGGCGAGGAGAACGAGAGGTGATGATCGGAGCCGTCGAGGAGCTGGCCCCGATGGTGGGGACCGCCCGGGCCTGTGAGGTGCTGGGGGTGTCCCGGTCGACGCTGTACCGGCGTCGCCGGCCCCGGGCTCCCCGGGAGCCGAGGAGGCGCCGGTCCTCGCCCCGGGCGCTCAGCCCCGCCGAACGCCAGCAGACGCTGGAGGTGCTGCACTCGTCCCGCTTCTGCGACGTGGCCCCCGCCGAGGTGGTGGCCACCCTCCTCGACGAGGGCGTCTACCTGGCGTCGGAGCGGACCATGTACCGGCTGTTGGAAGCCCACGGCGAGACCAGGGAGCGGAGAAACCAGCTGCGCCACCCCCACTACCCCCGCCCGGAGCTGTTGGCCACCTGTCCCAACCAGCTGTGGAGCTGGGACATAACCAAGCTGCTGGGCCCGGCCAAATGGACCTACTACTACCTGTACGTGATCCTCGACGTCTACAGCCGCTACGTGCCGGGGTGGATGGTCGCCCACCGGGAGACCGCTGCCCTGGCCGGTCGGCTCATCCAAGAAACCGTGGCCAAACAGCAGATCCCTCCCGACACCCTCACCGTCCACGCCGACCGGGGCTCGTCGATGACCTCCAAACCGGTGGCGCTGCTGTTGGCCGACCTGGGGGTGGCCAAATCGCATTCCCGGCCCCACGTCTCCAACGACAACCCATACTCGGAATCCCAGTTCAAGACCCTCAAGTACCGGCCCGCTTTCCCCCGCCGGTTCGGTTCCATCGAGGACGCCCGGGCCTTCTGCCAAGAGTTCTTCTCCTGGTACAACATCGCTCACCGCCACTCCGGCATCGGGATGATGACCCCCGAGGCGGTCCACTACCGGCACGCCGACCAGCTCTACCAGTTCCGGGCGGAGGTGCTGCAGGCGGCCTACCAGGCCCGTCCAGAGCGGTTCGTCAAGGGAACACCCAGGCCCTGGCCCCTCCC
>JBOGWD010000220.1:0-1713 GCA_050693275.1 Actinomycetota bacterium
ACCCGCTCCCGGAGATGCAGCAGCGGGAGGGTCCCGTCCCACGGCACGTCGCTGACGAACCGCGCCGGCAGCTTCCGGTGGGCCCCCAGGGCGAACGCCAGGAACCGGTCCGCCGTGGCCCGGTCCAGACGGCCCCGGTCCACCGCCCGCTCGAGCAGCCCGGGGGTGGACAGCGTGCGGACGGGCGGCCCCGGCCTGTCGGGGGCGGCACCGGCGGGGGCCACCATCAGGGAGGCCAGCAGCGCCAGGACGAGTGTCGTTCGGATCGCCACGACCGCCCAGTGTCTCCGGTGGGGCGGGATCCGACAAGGGTTGACGGTCGATGATGGAGTGGTTAGAATTCTGACCAGAATGAGCGAGACGGTTCCACTCACCGAAGCCAAGGCCCACCTTTCCGAGCTGGTGGACCGAGCGCTGCGGGAGCACGAACGGTTCGTGGTGACGCGAAACGGCAGGCCAGCGGCGGTTCTTCTCTCCCCTGAGGACCTCGAGTCCCTCGAGGAGACCGTGGCCATCCTTCAGGACGAGCCTCTCATGGACTCGATCCGGGAATCACTCCGGGAGGCAGGCGAGGGTCGGAGGCTCCGCCTCAAGGATCATCTGTAGGTGGCCTTCGAGTTTGAGATAACGCCGGAGAGCCTCCGGCACCTCAACAGACTGCCCCAGAAGGTTCGAGCCGCGGTCGTCGAGTCGATCTTCGGGTCGATCGCCGAGAACCCCCGGCGAGCCGGCAGGCGGCTCAGGGGCGAACTGGAGGGGCTCTACTCGGCGCGCAGAGGGGAGTTCCGGATCATCTACGAGATCGACGAGGCGAACGAGGCGGTCCTGATCCACCGAGCGCAGCATCGGAGGAACGCCTACCGCCGACGCTGAGACGACAGCGATGGTCAGGCGGTGAGCCGGCAGGCGAAGCCGAAGGTCGCGCTGGGCGAGCCGGCCGTGGGGACCGAGGTCAGCCACTCGGGCAGGATCGGGGCCACCAGCGTGGGGCTCCCCTCTTCGGCGCACTGCTTCTTCGACTTCCCGGGCGAGCAGGGGCGGCCGGCGGGCGAGAGCGGGCCCTTGTCCGGCCGGTCGAACCGAAGCACGTCGATCCCGCGGGTGTAGTCGAGGGAGTACACGACCTGCCCGCTCGGATCGGTCGGGGCGAAGTAGGCCGCCCACGTGGCCGAGGTCGGCGGGACGAAGTAGCCCACCTGCCGGATGTCCCCCGGGTCGTGCACGTCGAGGAACCGGACGCCCTGCTCGTACCAGGCCTGGGCCACCAGGTTCCGACGGAGGTCGAAGTAGTGCGCGGAGCACAGGGCCGCCGGCTGGGCCGTGTCGGCCAGCAGCTCCGTGGTCCACATGTCCAGGATGGACAGCTCGGCGCCGGTCGGGGCGCCGGCCGAGTCCACCGGCAGAGACCACGACTGGAAGGACCCGGCGCCACGGCATCCCGGCCTGGCGTAGTCCTCCTCGGTCACGAACAGGACGTCGTCGCCCTCGCGTCGGAGCGAGTTGTGGTGGATGAAGTCGTTGGGGTTGGAGCCGTCGCCCAGCCCGAGCTCCTCGAAGTAGGTGCTCCGGCTGGTCTCGTCGGTGATCGCCACGAGCTCGCCCAGGCCCTGGCCGTCGTAGCCCGCCGGGAGCCGGTACGCGGCGGCGCCGTCGAACCCGACCACCCACACCAGGCCGTCCCCGTCGATCTGGACGTCGTGGGTCACCACGTCG
>JBOGWD010000221.1:0-1569 GCA_050693275.1 Actinomycetota bacterium
ACTACCGGAGCGATGCCAGCACGGGTGAGCTCGTCGAGCTGGCCGGGGACGACATCCAGGCCAAGCCGCGAGAGGACGGCGAGACCGAGGTCCTCGTCGAGGATGACGACGTTGGGGCGGGTGACGACACCGGCAACGACGTCACGACTCGCGGTGGCAAGGGCACGGGGGGCAAGACCACGGGCGGTCAGCGTGGCGACACGACCCAGAACGACACCACCCGTGGCGGCAAGGGCACCGGGGGCAAGACCACCGGCGGTCCGGCCGGCGACACCACCCAGTCCGTCAGTGGTGGTGGAGGTGGTGGCGGAGGGGGCTTCGTCGCCGGCACCGGCGGCGGCAGCGCTTCCGGAGGCGGCAGCGCCTCCGGCGGCGGCTCGAGCTGAGAGCGACCGGAATCACAGGAGGGGGTCCTCTGGAGGGCCCCCTCCCATCGTGGGCAGAACCATGAGATGGTTCTCATGGTTCTCTCATCTTGCTCTCCCGGTAGGCGAGCACCCTGGAAGACATGAGCGCCAGGACGGTGACGCTGTTCGTGACCGTGGCTCTGGCCGTGGGCGCCGTGGCCGGCTTCGTGTACGCGTCGCTTCGCGACCCGGAGCCCACCACGGTCCCCTCGATCGTCATCGAGGAGGACCCCACCGTTCCGGCCGACGACCCCGGCGGCGGCGGGACGAAGCAGCCCGGCAAGAGCAACGCCGAGGATCGCTCCTCCGGCGGTGGATCGGCCGGTGGGAGCGGAGGGGCGCAGCCCGCCGCCCCGCCGCCGCCCGCCCCTGCGGGCGAGGACGACGACGACGGAAGCGACGACAGCGACGATTCGGACGGGGGCAGCGACGATGGGGACGACTGAGCCGGAAGCAACGGCGTCCCGGCCTTCCCTCCGGGTCAGGTGGGGGATCCGGCCGCGCATCCTCCTCTGGTACGTGCTGCTCATGACCGCGGCGATCGTAGCGTCCGTCCTGGTGCTCCGGCGGGTCCTCACGGTGCAGGTCGACTCCCGCATCGACGCCTCGCTGGTGCAAGAGACGGACGAGATGCGCACGCTGGCTCGCGGACGAGACCCGGAGACCGGCGAGCGTTTCCGGGGAGACGTGAGGAGGATCTTCGACGTGTTCCTTCGACGCAACATCCCGGTTCAGAACGAGGTCTACCTCACGTTCGTCGAGGGACAGCCGTTCCTTCGCAGCCCCGAGGCCACGCCCTACCGGCTGGACACCGATCCCGACCTCGTGGCGCGGTTCGCCGCGCTGACCTCGCCCGAGCGAGGCAGGATCACGGACTCCCCGGTCGGAGCCGTCGACTATCTCGCCGTCCCGCTCAGGGGCGGCAACGAGGTTCGGGGCGTGTTCGTGGTGGCCTACTTCCGCGACATCGAGCTGGGCGCGACCGACCCGGCGCTCTGGGGGGCGGTGGGGATCGGCCTGGTCACGTTGCTGGTGGGGTCCCTGCTGGCCTGGCGGGTGGCCGAGGGCGTGCTCAGCCCGGTCCGGGAGGTGAGCAGCACGGCGCAGTCGATCTCCGAGGGCGACCTGACCCGGAGGATCCGTGTCACCGGTCGGGACGAGA
>JBOGWD010000222.1:0-6453 GCA_050693275.1 Actinomycetota bacterium
TAGGTCTGGGTGAAGGTGAACGGCGTGCAGCCGGGCTTGATCCGGACCGGTCGGCCCTTTCCGCGCCCGTGCCGGCGCTTCGCCTTCTTCTTACCGTTCTGCCGGTCCCGGTCCGGACGTCGATCCCCTCGCGAGGGCTCCAGGGTCTCGGCGGAAGGCGGCGGAGGCAGCGAGGGGAGCGGGACCGGGCTGGGGCTCGAGCTGGGGCTCGTGGTAGGGGCCGGGGTCGGTCCCGGAACCTCCTGCGCCTGGGCCAGGCCCTCCATCGCCAGGAGGCCGCTCAGCATGGCGGGCAGAAGCACCGTCCCGCGAAGTGTCACCTATTCGGGACCGGTCTTCTCGGAGGTGGCGCTCTCGTTCGTCTCGGCCTCCTCCTGGGCGTCCTCGGAGGTCCCGTCCTGCATCCCTTGCTTGAACTCCTTGCTCGATCGGCCCAGCGACCGGGCGAGCTCCGGGAGCTTCCGGGCCCCGAACAGCAGCAGCAGCACGGCCAGGACCAGGATGATCTCCGGAAGCCCGATCTGCTGGAAGATCGCTAGCATCGTTCGCCCCTTTCGACGGTTCCCAGGGTACACCCCAACCCCCCGGAGCGCCGGAAGGCCTCTCCTGTGGTATCGTTCGGGAGGAACTTCCCCTTTAAGTCCGGTCCAGTGAGGCCGGGAAGGGAGATGGCCAGGCGTGACGATGATGGGCGGCGCTCCACCACGGTGTGGGGCGCCTTTTCATGCCTCCTCCCTCCCGGGAGGCCAGGATGGCCTTCGAGCCTAGGGGACGGCTCCTCGACGCCGGAGAGATCCGCCGGGCCCTGACCCGCATCGCCCACGAGATCGTGGAGCGGAACAAGGGCGCCCGGGACGTGGTGCTGGCCGGGGACGTGGTGCTGGTGGGGATCGCCGCCCGGGGCGACGACCTGGCCCACCGGCTGGCCGAGGAGCTCCGTCGCATCGAGGGGGCCGAGGTGCTGGTGGGCGTCCTCGACATCACTTTCTACCGGGACGACATCGGCCTGCGAGGAGAGGCGCCCGAGGTTCACGAGACGCTGATTCCGTTCGACGTCAGCGGGAAGACCGTCGTTCTGGTCGACGACGTCCTCTACACCGGCCGGACCATCCGGGCGGCCATGGACGCGTTGATGGACCTGGGACGACCTAGAGCCCTCCAGCTCGCGGTCCTGGTCGACCGGGGCCACCGGGAGCTGCCGATCCGAGCGGACTACGTGGGGAAGAACGTGCCGACCCGGGCCGACGATCTCGTCCGGGTCCTGACCAGCGAGACCGACGGCTCGGACGCCGTCGAGGTGGGGGAGGTACCGGCGTGATCAAGCACCTGCTCTCCGTGACCCAGCTCGGGCCCGAGGACATCACCCGGGTCCTGGATACCGCGGACTCGTTCCGGGAGGTGGGAACCCGGGTGATCAAGAAGGTCCCCGCCCTTCGGGGACGAACCGTGGTGAACCTCTTCTTCGAGAACTCCACCCGGACCCGGATCTCGTTTGAGATCGCCACCAAACGGCTCTCGGCCGACGTGATCAACTTCTCGACCGGAGGATCGTCTGTGGCCAAGGGCGAGAGTCTCAAGGACACGGCGCTGACCCTCCAGGCCATGGGGGCGGACGCCATCGTCATCCGGCACTCCTCCTCGGGTTCGCCCCACACGCTGACCCGATGGGTGGAGGCGAGCGTGATCAACGCCGGAGACGGGACGCACGAGCATCCCACCCAGGCCCTCCTCGACCTGTACACGATGCGGGAGCACTTCCCCGCGTTCGAGGGACTCCGCGTGGCCATCGTAGGCGATGTCCTGCACTCGCGGGTGGCCCGGTCGAACACCCACGCGCTGACCCGGATGGGAGCGGAGGTCACGCTGGTCGGACCGCCCACCCTGATCCCGCCGGAGTCCCCGGCGTGGGGCGCCCAGGTCTCGCACGACCTGGACGCGGTCCTCCCCAAGCTCGACGTCTGCTACATTCTCCGGGTCCAGCGGGAGCGCCAGCGGCAGCAGTTCTTCCCCAGCGTGCGCGAGTACTCGCGCCTGTTCGGGCTGAGCGCGGACCGGGCCGACGCGCTCCCCGAGGGTGCGCTGATCATGCACCCGGGCCCGATGAACCGGGGCGTGGAGATCGCCTCGGACGTTGCCGACCTCCCTCGGTCGCTGATCACCGATCAGGTGACGAACGGCATCGCGGTGCGGATGGCCCTCCTCTACCTGATGCTCGGCGGCTCGGGTGCGGACGAGGGATCCGGAGGGGAGGCGGCCTGATGGCCAGGATCCTGTTCCGAGGGGCCCGGGTGGTGGACCCGGCCTCGGACGCCGACGGGCCGGCCGACGTCCTCGTGGTCGACGAGACGATCGAGGAGATCGGGGACGGGATCGCGGCGGGGGGGGCCCAGGTCCTGGACTGCCCGGGTCTCGTGCTGGCCCCCGGTCTCGTCGACCTCCACGCACACCTCCGCGAGCCCGGCCGCGAGGACGCCGAGACGGTGGAGACCGGATCGCGCGCCGCCGCGCTCGGCGGATACACGGCGATCTGCGCGATGCCGAACACCGATCCGGTGGCCGACACGGCCGCGGTCGTCCTGGAGGTACGGAACCTGGCCGACAAGGTCGGGCTCGTGGACGTGCACCCCGCCGCGGCCATCACGAAGGGACTGGAGGGCGAGCGGCTGGTGGAGATCGGCGAGCTGGCCGAGCTCGGCGTGCGGCTGTTCACGGACGACCACGAGTGTGTCCAGTCGGCCCAGGTCATGCGGATGGCGCTCGAATACGCCAGGGCCTTCGACGTGGTCGTCTCCCAGCACGCTCAGGAGGCCACGCTCACCGAAGGGTGGCAGATGCACGAGGGGTTCTACTCCTCGCTGCTTGGCCTCCGAGGCGCCCCAGCCGAGGCCGAGGCCGTGATCGTGGCCCGCGACCTCCTGCTGGCCGGGCGCACCGGCGGGCGGATCCACGTCACCCACACCTCCGCCGCCGTGTCCGCCGATCTCGTCCGAGACGCGAAGGGGCGAGGGATCCGGGTCACCGCGGACGTGACGCCGCACCACCTCACGTTCTGCGACGAGGATCTCCAGGGCTACGACACGAACCTGCGGGTGAACCCCCCGCTGCGCAGCACGGAGGACCGGAAGGCCCTTCGGACGGCCCTCCTGGACGGCGGCCTCGACGCGGTGGCCACCGACCACGCCCCCCACGCCGAGGAGGACAAGGAGGTGGAGTTCGATCAGGCCCGTCCCGGAACCACCGGCCTGGAGACCGCGGTGGGCGCGGTCCTGACGGCGTTGGGGCCCGACCCCGACCTCACCACGGTCGTGGAGCGCATGTCTTCGACGCCGGCGCGGATCCTGGGTCTCGGTGACCACGGCGGCCCGGTGGTCCCCGGCCGACCGGCGAACCTGGTGATCTTCGACCCCTCGGTGGAGTGGACGGTCGGGGAGCGCCGGGCAGCGTCGAAGGGCCGCAACTCGGCGTTCCTCGGGCGGGCACTCCGGGGCCGGGTGGTCCACACCATGCTCCGAGGGAAGCTCACGGTACGCGACGGAGAGGCCACCGGGTGACGGAAGCCCTCCTGGCGCTGGAGGACGGGACCGCGTTCCGGGGTACGGCCTTCGGGGCGGAGGGCGAGGCCTTCGGCGAGATCGTGTTCAACACCGGGATGAGCGGCTACCAGGAAGTGCTCACCGATCCCTCCTACGCCCGCCAGATCGTGGTCATGACCTCGCCGCACGTCGGCAACTACGGGGTCAACGCCGACGATCCGGAGTCCGCTCGGGTCCACGTGGCCGGGTTCGCGGTGCGGGAGGCGGCCCGGCGGCCCAGCAGCTGGCGATCCGAGGGCTCCGTCGGCGAGTATCTTCGGGGCGCCGGCGTCGTGGGGATCGAGGGGATCGACACGAGGGCCCTCACCCTGCACATCCGGGAGGCCGGGGCCATGCGCGCCGCCATCTCCACGACGGACCTGCAGGCCGCATCGCTGGCGGCCCGAACGCGGGCGGCGCCCGAGATGCTCGGTGCCGATCTCGCCGGCACGGTGTCGACGGGTGACCCGTACGAGGCCCGGGACGTGGTCGGACCGGCCCATCCTCGTCGGGGGCGCACCTTCGGGGTCGCGGCCTTCGACTGGGGGTTGAAGCGGAACAGCCTGCGCCTCCTGGCCCGGTGCGGGTGCGAGACCGTCGTGTATCCGGCCGGCACGCCCGCCGACGAGGTCCTCGGCGCCGGCTTCGACGGGGTGTTCCTCTCCAACGGTCCCGGCGATCCGGCGGCCACCTCGTACGCGGTCGAGACGACCCGCTCGCTCCTGGGCCGACTGCCGGTGTTCGGCATCTGTCTGGGGCACCAGGTCCTGGGGCGGGCCATCGGCGCATCGACCTACAAGCTGAAGTTCGGGCACCGCGGTGCGAACCAGCCGGTGCTCGACGCGGACACCGGCCGGGTCGAGGTGACCAGCCACAACCACGGCTTCGCCGTGCACCCCACCTCCTGGAGCACCCCGGGGACCGGCGGTCCGCCGCCCCCTCCGGTCCGCCACGGCGAGCCCCCGGTCGTGGAAACTCCGGTGGGGAGGGTGGCGTTGACCCACTGGAACCTGAACGACGGGACGCTGGAGGGGATGCGGCTCCTGGACGTTCCGGCGTTCAGCGTCCAGTACCATCCGGAGGCCGCGCCGGGGCCACACGACTCGGCGTATCTCTTCGACCGCTTCGTGGACCTGATGGAGGGCTAGTGCCGCGGCGCGACGATATCGCCTCGATCCTGGTCATCGGGTCGGGCCCCATCGTCATCGGCCAGGCCTGCGAGTTCGACTACTCGGGCACCCAGGCGTGCAAGGCGCTCCGGTCCGAGGGGTACCGCATCGTGTTGGTGAACTCGAACCCGGCCACGATCATGACCGATCCCGAGTTCGCCGACGCCACCTACGTCGAGCCGCTGGAGGCGGAGATCCTGGAGCGCATCATCGAGCGCGAGCGGCCCGACGCCGTGCTCCCGACCCTCGGGGGGCAGACCGCGCTGAACCTGGCCATGGAGCTGCACGGGCGGGGAGTGATCGGCACCGACGACGGCACGACCCCCGAGATGATCGGGGCCAACGCCACCGCCATCCGCACAGCCGAGGACCGCGAGGTGTTCAAGACGGCTATGCAGGAGATCGGCCTGGCCGTTCCCGCCTCCGGCGTCGCCCACTCGATAGACGAGGCCATGGCCGTGGTCGAGCGGGTGGGGCTGCCAGTGATCGTCCGGCCCGCCTTCATACTTGGCGGCCGTGGCACCGGCATCGCCGCCACCCTTGACCAGTTCCGCCGGGTGGCCGGCACGGGCCTCGACGCCAGCCCCATCTCGGAGATCCTCATCGAACGGTCCATTGTCGGCTGGAAGGAATACGAGCTCGAAGTGATGCGGGACCGCGCCGACAACTGCGTGGTCGTGTGCTCGATCGAGAACCTCGACCCCATGGGCGTGCATACCGGCGACTCCATCACGGTCGCGCCCGCCCAGACGCTGTCCGACGTCGAGTACCAGGCCATGCGCGACGCCGCCTTCGCCTGCATCCGGCGGGTCGGCGTCGAGACCGGCGGGTCGAACATCCAGTTCGCGCTCGATCCCGCCACCGGCGAGATGGTCGTCATCGAGATGAACCCCCGCGTGTCGCGGAGCAGCGCGCTCGCCTCGAAGGCCACCGGGTTCCCGATCGCCAAGATCGCCGCCCGCCTGGCGGTCGGCTACACGCTGGACGAGATCCCCAACGACATCACCCGGAAGACGCCGGCCAGCTTCGAGCCGACCATCGACTACGTCGTCACCAAAATCCCGCGCTGGGCGTTCGAGAAGTTCCCGGGCCAACGGGCGGTGCTGGGCACCCAGATGCAGTCGGTGGGCGAGGCGATGGCGATCGGCAGGACGTTCCCGGAGTCGCTCCAGAAAGGGCTCCGGTCGCTCGAACACGGCCGCTACGGGCTGAACTGCGACCCAGCCGAGGTCGCCGTCGACGAGCTTGGCGACGACGAGCTGGTGGCGCTGGCGGCGGTGGCGACCCCAGACCGGCCGTTCCATCTGGAGGCCGCCCTGCGGCGCGGCATCACCGTCGAGCGCTTGTGCGAAGCGACCCGGGTGGATCCCTGGTTCCTCGATCAGGTCAGCCGGATCGTGGAGGAGCGGACCCATCTGACCGAAGCCGGCCTCGACGGCATGACCCGCGCCACCTGGCGTCGGGCCAAGCGGCTCGGGTTCGGTGACGCCCAGCTGGCCTGGCTGTGGAAAGTGGACGAGACCGAAGTGCGGGCCCGGCGCCTGGCTGCCGGGGTGGCAGCGACGTTCAAGACCGTCGACACGTGCGGCGCCGAGTTCGACGCGGAGACCCCCTACCACTACTCGACCTACGAGGACGAAGACGAGGTTCGTCCGTCGGACAGGGCGAAGGTGATCATTCTCGGATCCGGACCGAACCGGATCGGGCAGGGG
>JBOGWD010000223.1:0-5270 GCA_050693275.1 Actinomycetota bacterium
CCCTGGCCGCGGCCATGGTCAGGGGGTTCCCGTTGAACGTCCCCACCTGCTCGTACTCGCCGTCGGCGATCAGGGCCATGACCTCCTCGGTCCCGCCCACAGCGCCGCACGGCACCCCGCCCCCCAGGGCCTTGGCCAGGCAGACCAGGTCGGGGGTCACCCCGGACAGCGCGGTGACCCCGCCGGGGCCGGCCGTGAAGCCCGTCTTGATCTCGTCGAACGTGAGCAGCCCGCCGTGCGCGTGGATCAGCTCGCGCACCCGGGCCAGGTAGCCCTCCTCGGGGAGGATGATCCCGGCGTTCATCATCACCGGCTCGAGGATCATCCCGGCCACCTCGCCGGCGTGCTCGTCGAGGAGTCGCTCCAGCGCGGCCACGTCGTTGAACGGCACCACCGTGACCAGGTCCAGGATGGCCCGGGGGAGCCCCGCCCCCGAGGCCGGGCCGTCGGGCCGCTCCGGGGGGCCCAGCTCCTCGAGGTCGTTGTACACCGAGACCATCACCGAGTCGTGGTGCCCGTGGTAGCCGCCCTCGAGCTTGAAGATGCGGTCGCGCCCGGTGGCCGCCCGCATCAGGTGCACGGCGTCCATGGTGGCCTCGGTCCCCGAGTTGTTGAACCGCCACAGGGGCAGGCCGAACCGCCGGCCCAGCTCCTCGGCCACCACGATGGCGTCCTCGGTCGGCTGGGCGAAGTGGGTTCCCCGGGGCGCCCGGGCGGCCAGGGCCTCCACGATCCTGGGGTGTCCGTGCCCGGCCAGGTTCACGCCGTAGCCCCCGTGGAGGTCGACGTACTCGTTTCCGTCGACGTCCCACACCCGGGACCCCGAGCCGTGAGACAGCCAGATCGGCTGTGGCTGGGAGATCTGCCAGTTCGAGGTGACCCCGCCGGCCAGGGAGGCTCTGGCCCGGGCCAGGAGCTCGGCCGAACGGGGCTGGCGGGCCAGGAAGGCCCGCTCCCCCTCCCCGATCAGCCGGTCCAGGCAGGACAGGTCGGTCTCGGGCGCCGTTCTTTGAACCACCGTTCAATGATACGGGCGGGCCGGGGGCCCGGCAACGGGCCTCTCAGGAGGCCGCGGGGGCGCCTCGGGCCTCGGCCGGGAGGGTGGGGACGGCCCCGGTCAGCCGGCCCTCCAGGTAGCCCCGGGCCACCAGGGCGATGAACTGCCACACGTTGCCCTCGGCGTCGGACAGCGGCCCCTGCCGGTAGCCTCGGCCGGCCGCGCCGCGCTGGACGCCTTCGCACGCCGCCCAGTCCTGCCGGTTGGTGATGTCCCAGAACTCCACGGCGTACGCGGGGTCGAAGCCATCCCGCGAGGTGGCCTCGGGCGGGAACAGCCACTGGCACTGGACCCGGGTCCGGCCGGGGGTCACGGGGTCCAGCCGGTGGGTCATCACGTAGTCGGGGTGCGCGCTCACCAGCAGGTTGGGGAGGACCTGGATGTACAGGACGGTGCGGCGCCCCTCCTCATCGAGCCCCCGGAGGGGCACGCCGCCGCTCTCCCCGGTCAGCGACATCGTCTCGGCGTGCTCCATCAGCTCCATGGTCCCCCCGATCACCAGGCCGGTCGGCTCGAAGGCCTCCCCGCTCTCCGGCGGGGTCACCCGGCACAGCTCGGGGTGGATGTTCGTGCAGTGGTAGCACTCGTGGTAGTTCTCGGCGATCAGCTTCCAGTTGGCGGCGATCTCGTACTCGTGGGTGGCCGCCGGCACCAGGCGCTCCGGCTCGTAGGGGGCCAGGGTCTCGGCCAGGTTGCCGAGGTGCTCGGCCAGCGAGGGGGCGTCGCCGGAGGGGTTGACGAAGGCCCACCCGCCCCACTCCTCGACCCGCGCGGGCCGCAGGGCGTTGTCGGGGTCGGCCCTGGTCCAGTCGGGGCGGTCCACGAAGGAGGGCGCGGTCTTGAACCGACCGTCGAGCGCGTACGTCCACGAGTGGTACGGGCACCGGATCGCCTTCCGGTTGACCACGGGGCCACCGCACGGCAGGAGCTCGTGCCCCCGGTGCCGGCACGTGTTGAAGAAGCCCCGGAGGCCGCCGTCCTTGTCCCGGACCAGGAGGACGGCCTCGTTCCCGACCCGGACGGCCCGCTGGTCGCCGGGGCCGGCCACGTCGGCGGACCGCCCCAGGCAGGCCCAGGACCCCTCCACGAAGCGCTCGGCCTCCCATGCCAGGACCTCGTCGGAGGTGTAGGCCCCCGGCGGGAGGGTCCGGCCCGGGGGCGTCAGGCACCGCTCGAGGTCCCGGGGGTCGAAGGGCAGGGTGGCGGTCATGCTCGGCTCCTCGTATCCTGAATGGCGGTTCAATGCTACCAGCGAGCCGTCACCCAGGGCCAGGAGGCCGCCGATGAGCGGCCCCGACAGCCTGGAGCTGGCCCAGCGGGCCGTCCTCCGGCCCATCGAGGAGGTGGCCCGGGAGGCCGGGCTCCGTCCCGAGGAGATCGAGCCGTACGGGCGGTCAGCGGCCAAGGTCGACCTCGGCGTGGTGGACCGGCTGGCCGGCCGGCCCGACGGCCGGGTGGTGGTGGTGACCGGGATCACCCCGACCTCGCTGGGGGAAGGCAAGACCACCACCTCGATCGGCCTGGTCCAGGGGCTGGAGCGGGTCGGGGCCAAGGCCATGCTGTGCCTCCGGGAGCCGTCGGTGGGCCCGGTGTTCGGGGCCAAGGGCGGCGGGACCGGCGGTGGACACGCCCAGGTCGTGCCGATGGAGGACATCAACCTCCATTTCACCGGGGACTTCCACGCGGTGGCGGCGGCTCACAACCTCCTGGCCGCGGCTCTGGACGCCTCGCTGCACCATGGCAACCCCCTGGGGATCGAGCCGCGCACGGTGACCTGGCCCCGGGCCCTCGACGTGAACGACCGGGCCCTCCGCAACATCGTGGTGGGGCTGGGCGGGAAGGCGCACGGCGTGCCCCGCGAGTCGGGCTTCGTCATCACGGCGGCTTCGGAGATCATGGCGATCCTGGGCATGAGCACGGGGGTGGGGGATCTCCGGGCCCGGCTCGGCCGGATCGTGGTGGGGGAGACCGGCGACGGTCGGCCCGTCACCGCCGAGGACCTTCGGGCGGCCGGGGCCATGGCCGTTCTCCTCCGTCACGCCGTCCGCCCCAACCTGGCCCAAACCCTCGAGGGGCGGCCGGCGCTGATCCACACCGGGCCGTTCGGCAACATCGCCTCGGGGAACTCGTCGGTGATCGCCGATCGGGTGGCCATGAAGCTCGCCGACGTGGTGGTGACCGAGTCGGGGTTCGGCTCCGACCTCGGATTCGAGAAGTTCTGCCACCTGGTGGCACCGGCGGCGGGGATCACGCCCTCGGCGGCCGTGGTCGTGGCCACGGTCCGGGCGCTCCGGATGCACGGCGGCCTCGACGAGGTGACGGCGTGCGCCGGGCCCGACCCCGAGGCCCTGGAGCAGGGCAGTGCCAACCTGGCCGCGCACATCGACGACGTCCACGCGTTCGGTCTCCCCGCGGTGGTGGCCGTGAACCGGATCGAGGGCGACACCGACGCCGAGCTGGAGATCCTGGCGGAGTCGGCCCGGGACCTCGGCGCCGACGAGGTCGCCGTGTGCGACGGGTTCACCCGCGGCGGAGCCGGGGCCGAGGACCTGGCCAAGGCGCTCCTTGCCGCGCTGGAGCGGCCGGCGTCGTTCGCCCCGGTGAACCCGCCGGGCACCCCGGTCCGCGAGCAGATCGAGCGGATCGCCACCCGCCTGTACGGGGCCGAGGGCGTGGAGCTCTCGGCGGCGGCCGAACGGGCCCTGGCCCGGCTGGCCGAGCGGGGGCTGGACCGCCTCCCGGTGTGCATGGCCAAGAGCCACCTTTCGCTGTCCCACGACCCGACGCTGAAGGCCCGGCCCACCGGGTTCACCCTGCCGGTGCGGGACGTGGTGCCGTCGGTGGGCGCGGGGTTCGTGGTGGTGTTGTGCGGCGACCAGCTGCTGATGCCGGGGCTGGGCCGGGAGCCGTCCTTCACCGGTATGGACGTCGACGACGAGGGGCACGTGGTCGGGCTATCGTGACCCCCTCGCACCGAGAGGAGGTCACGTGGCGTTCGACATGACCCAGGTCCAGCGAGGGGCGCGTCTCCGCCGCAGCCCCTTCTTCGGGGCCACCCAGCGGTACGGGCCCAGGGGGTTCACGGTCTACAACCACACGCTGTTCCCCACGCACTACGACGACTTCGAGAAGGAGTATTGGCACCTCCTCGAGCACGTGACGCTGTGGGACGTGGCCGTGGAGCGCAACGTGGAGGTTACCGGGCCCGATGGGTTCCGGTTCGCCCAGCTCCTCACGTGTCGCGATCTGTCGAGGTGCGAGGTCGGGCAGGGCAAGTACGTCCTGATAACGGCACCGGACGGCGGGATCCTCAACGACCCGGTGATGCTCCGGATTGACGAGGACACGTTCTGGTTCGCCCTGGCCGACTCCGACGTGCTGTTCTACGCGTTCGGCCTCGCGGCGCATGCCGGGATGGACGTGCAGGTCCGAGAGGTCGATGCCGCGCCGCTCCAGATCCAGGGGCCGATGTCGAAGGACGTGGTCCGCGACCTGTTCGGCGAGGGGATCCTCGACCTGAAGTACTACTGGTTCACCCGGACCGAGATCGACGGGATCCCGGTGATCATCACCCGGACGGGATGGACCAGCGAGGTCGGGTACGAGCTGTACCTCCTCGACCCGGCCCGGGGCGACGACCTGTGGGAGCGGATCATGGAGGCGGGCCGGGAGTACGAGATCCGCCCGACCGGCCCGGTGGACATCCGCCGCATCGAGGGCGGCATCTTCAACTACCGGGCCGACATGGACTGGTCCAACAATCCGTTCGAGCTCGGGTTCGACCGGCTGGTCGACCTCGACTCCGACGCCGAGTTCATGGGCAAGGACGCGCTGCGGCGGATCCGCGACGAGAGGGTGAGCCGGAAGATCGTGGGGGTGGAGATCGGGGGGGAGCGGCTGGACATGAACCCGACGAGGTGGCTGGTGTCCTCGAACGGGGAGCGGGTGGGGGACGTGACATCAGCGGTGTGGTCCCCCCGGCTGGAGAAGAACATCGGCTTCGCCTGGGTGCCGGTGGAGCTGGCAGCGGACGGAACGAGCTTGCGGGTGTCGACCTCCGACGGCGACCGCGACGCCACCGTGGCCCCGATGCCCTTCGTCGACCCCGCCAAGCAGATCCCGAAGTCCTGATCGAGATAGTCTTGAGTGGAAATCTGGGGGCCAGGGCTCTATACGGTCCCGGTTGCATAGGTTGGTACCGTAGTCCGGTAGC
>JBOGWD010000224.1:0-6782 GCA_050693275.1 Actinomycetota bacterium
TTCGGAGGAATGCCGCGTCGCTTGCTTCCTCAGGTGGAGGAGGGGATGACGGGGCGGGAGGCGGCTTCGTGGTGCGGCGGGGGTTCGGCGGTGCGGAGCACCCGGAGGTCCTCGGCGGGGAGATGAACGGCCACCGCGTCGCCCTGGGACCGTGACTCGGAACCGGTGCGGTTCGGCTCCACCGCCTGGATCACTTGACCGCCGACCAGCGTGACGATGACCTGGAGCGTCGGGCCCACGAACACTGACCGCTCCACCATCCCGGGCAGCCGGTTCGCGTCGTCCGCACCCCGATCCTCGACCCGGACCCGCTCGGGCCGGATCACCAGGCGGACGTCGCCGGTGGCGTCGGTGTCACCGCGGTTCGCTGCGAGCTCGACATCGCCGACCCGGACCCGTCCGCCGCCGAGGCCGCGGGCCTCCATCAGGTTCGACACGCCGAGGAAGTCGGCCACGTAGGCGTCGGCGGGCTCCTCGTACACCTCGCGGGGCGGCCCCACCTGCACCACCCGGCCCTCCGACAAGACCGCGAGGCGGTCGGACATCGTCAGGGCCTCCTCCTGGTCGTGTGTGACGTAGACGAAGGTGATCCCGATCTCCTCCTGGATCGCCTTCAGCTCGAGCTGGAGGGCCTTGCGCAGCTTGGCGTCGAGGGAGCCGAGCGGCTCGTCCAGCAGCAGCACGTCGGGGTTGAGGATCACCGCCCGGGCCAGGGCCACCCGCTGCTGCTGGCCGCCGGAAAGCTGCGTTGGTCGTCGGTCCTCGAAGCCCGCCAACCGGACCAGCTCCAGGACCTTCCCCACCTGGGACCGGGCCTCCTCCTTCGGCACGTTCTGGAACCGGAGCCCGAACGCCACGTTGTCGCGCACGTTGAGGTGGGGGAACAGCGCGTAGCTCTGGAACACGGTGTTGACGGGGCGCCGGTGGGGCGGGGTCTGGGCCATGTCCGTGCCGTCGAGGACGATCCGGCCGGAGTCCGGCCGCTCGAACCCCGCGATCATCCGGAGCGTGGTGGTCTTCCCGCACCCCGAGGGTCCCAGCAGCGAGAAGAACTCGCCCGCGGGGATGTCGATGGAGATCCCGTCCACGGCCGTGACATCACCGAACCGCTTGACTAGGTCGACCAGCTCGACGCGTCCCCCGCGCCTCGCGCTCATGCGCGCAAGGCTCGCCCGAACGACGCGAAGTTGTCAAGGAACCGGTCGACGTCCTCCTCGGCGTGCTGCACCGAGAGCAGCCACTGCTCGGCCTTCCCCCACGGCGGGAGGAAGACGCCGCCCGCCATCTGGAAGAGCCAGTGGCAGTGGCTCCACCGGTCGTCGATGGCCAGGAAGTCGCGGTAGTCGCGCACGGGCGCGGGGGAGAAGGCGATGCAGCCCTTGGCCCCGACGGCCACGACGTGCGCGGGGAGGTCGTGCTCGGCGATGACGCGCTCGGCGCCCGACACCAGCCGGTCGCGCAGCGAGTCGATCCGGGCGTACGCCTGGTCGTCGAGGACCTCGGTGAGCTGGACCCTGGCCGCGGTCATGGTCAGAGGGTTCCCGTTGAACGTTCCCACCTGCTCGTACTCGCCGTCGGCGATCAGGGCCATGACCTCCTCGGTCCCGCCCACGGCGCCGCACGGCACCCCGCCCCCCAGGGCCTTGGCCAGGCAGACCAGGTCGGGGGTCACGCCGGACAGCGCGGTGACCCCGCCGGGGCCGGCCGTGAAGCCCGTCTTGATCTCGTCGAACGTGAGCAGCCCGCCGTGGGCGTGGATCAGGTCGCGCACCCGGGCCAGGTAGCCCTCCTCGGGGAGGATGATCCCGGCGTTCATCATCACGGGCTCGAGGATCATCCCGGCCACCTCGCCGGCGTGCTCGTCGAGGAGCCGCTCCAGCGCGGCCACGTCGTTGAACGGCACCACCGTGACCAGGTCCAGGATGGCCCGAGGGAGCCCCGCCCCCGAGGCGGGGCCGTCGGGCCGGTCCGGGGGGCCCAGCTCCTCGAGGTCGTTGTACACCGAAACCATCACCGAGTCGTGGTGCCCGTGGTAGCCGCCCTCGAGCTTGAGGATGCGGTCGCGCCCGGTGGCCGCCCGCATCAGGTGCACGGCGTCCATGGTGGCCTCGGTCCCCGAGTTGTTGAACCGCCACAACGGAAGGCCGAACCGCCGGCCCAGCTCCTCGGCCACCACGACGGCGTCCTCGGTCGGCTGGGCGAAGTGGGTCCCCCGGGGCGCCCGGCCGGCCAGGGCCTCCGCGATCCTGGGGTGCCCGTGCCCGGCCAGGTTCACCCCGTAGCCCCCGTGGAGGTCGACGTACTCGTTTCCGTCCACGTCCCACACCCGGGACCCCGAGCCGTGGGACAGCCAGATCGGCTGTGGCTGGGAGATCTGCCAGTTCGAGGTGACCCCGCCGGCCAGGGAGGCTCTGGCCCGGGCCAGGAGCTCGGCCGATCGGGGCTGGCGGGCCAGGAAGGCCCGCTCGTGCTCCTCGATCAGCCGGTCCAGTCGGGACAGGTCAGTCTCGGGGGCCGTTCTTTGAACCACCGTTCAATGATACGGGCGGGCCGGGGGCCCAGGCAACGGGGCCCTCAGGAGGCCGCGGGGGTGCCTCGGGCCTCGGCCGGGAGGGTGGGGACGGCCCCGGTTAACCGGCCCTCCAGGTAGCCCCGGGCCACCAGGGCGATGAACTGCCACACGTTGCCCTCAGCGTCGGACAGGGGCCCCTGCCGGTACCCGCGGCCGGCCGCGCCGCGCTGGACGCCCTCGCAGGCCGCCCAGTCTTGCCGATTTGTGATGTCCCAGAACTCCACGGCGTACGCGGGGTCGAAGCCCTCCCGCGAGGTGGCCTCGGGCGGGAACAGCCACTGGCACTGGACCCGGGTCCGGCCGGGGGTCACGGGCTCCAGCCGGTGGGTCATCACGTAGTCGGGGTGCGCGCTCACCAGCAGGTTGGGGAGGACCTGGATGTACAGGACGGTGCGGCGCCCCTCCTGGTCGAGCCGGCGGAGGGGCACGCCGCCGCTCTCGCCGGTGAGCGACATCGTCTCGGCGTGGTCCATCAGCTCCATGGTCCCCCCGATCACCAGGCCGGTCGGCTCGAAGGCATGGCCGCTCTCCGGCGGGGTCACCCGGCACAGCTCGGGGTGGATGTTCGTGCAGTGGTAGCATTCGTGGTAGTTCTCGGCGATCAGCTTCCAGTTCGCGGCGATCTCGTACTCGTGGATGGCCGCCGGCTCCAGGCGCTCCGGCTCGTATGGGGCCAGGGTCTCGGCCAGGTTGCCGAGGTGCTCGGCCAGCGGAGGGGCGTCGCCGGAGGGGTTGACGAAGGCCCACCCGCCCCATTCCTCGACCCTGGCGGGCAGCAGGCCGTTGTCGGGGTCGGCCCTGGTCCAGTCGGGCCGGTCCACGAAGGACGGCGCGGTCTTGAACCGCCCGTCGAGCGCGTACGTCCACGAGTGGTACGGGCACCGGATCGCCTTCCGGTTGACCACGGGGCCGCCGCACGGCAGGAGCTCGTGCCCCCGGTGCCGGCAGGTGTTGAAGAAGCCCCGCAGGCCGCCGCCCTTGTCTCGGACCAGGAGGACGGCCTCGTCCCCGACCCGGACGGCCCGCTGGTCGCCGGGGCCGGCCACGTCGGCGGACCGCCCCAGGCAGGCCCAGGACCCCTCCAGGAAGCGCTCGGCCTCCCAGGCCAGGACCTCGTCCGAGGTGTAGGCGGCCGGCGGGAGGGTCCGGCCGGGGGGCGTCAAGCACCGCTCGAGGTCCCGGGGGTCGAAGGGCAGGGTGGCGGTCATGCTCGGCTCCTCGTATCCTGAATGGCGGTTCAATGCTACCAGCGAGTCGTCACCCAGGGCCAGGAGGCCGCCGATGAGCGGCCCCGACAGCCTGGAGCTGGCCAAGCGGGCCGTCCTCCGGCCGATCGAGGAGGTGGCCCGGGAGGCCGGGCTCCGTCCCGAGGAGATCGAGCCGTACGGGCGGTCCGGGGCCAAGGTCGACCTCGGCGTGGTGGACCGGCTGGCCGGCCGGCCTGACGGCCGGGCGGTGGTGGTGACCGGGATCACCCCGACCTCGCTGGGCGAGGGCAAGACCACCACCTCGATCGGCCTGGTCCAGGGGCTGGAGCGGGTCGGGGCCAAGGCCATACTGTGCCTCCGGGAGCCGTCGGTGGGCCCGGTGTTCGGGGCCAAGGGCGGCGGGACCGGCGGCGGCCACGCCCAGGTCGTGCCGATGGAGGACATCAACCTCCATTTCACCGGGGACTTCCACGCGGTGGCGGCGGCTCACAACCTACTGGCCGCGGCTCTGGACGCCTCGCTCCACCACGGCAACCCCCTGGGGATCGAGCCGCGTACGGTGACCTGGCCCCGGGCCCTAGACGTGAACGACCGGGCCCTCCGCAACATCGCGGTGGGGCTGGGCGGGAAGGCGCACGGCGTGCCCCGTGAGTCGGGCTTCGTCATCACGGCGGCCTCGGAGATCATGGCGATCCTGGCCATGACCACCAGGGTCGAGGACCTCCGGGCGCGTGTCGGCCGGATCGTGGTGGGGGAGACCGGCGGCGGGCAGCCCGTCACCGCCGAGGACCTTCGGGCGGCCGGGGCCATGGCCGTCCTGCTCCGTCACGCCGTCCGCCCCAACCTGGCCCAGACCATCGAGGGCCGGCCGGCGCTCATCCACACCGGCCCGTTCGGCAACATCGCCTCGGGGAACTCCTCGGTGATCGCCGACCGGGTGGCCATGAAGCTGGCCGACGTGGTGGTGACCGAGTCGGGGTTCGGCTCCGACCTCGGGTTCGAGAAGTTCTGCCACCTGGTGGCCCCGGCCGCGGGGATCACGCCCTCCGCGGCGGTCGTCGTGGCCACGGTCCGGGCGCTCCGGATGCACGGCGGCCTCGACGAGGCCACGGCCTGCGCCGGGCCCGACCCCGAGGCCCTGGAGCGGGGCAGCGCCAACCTGGCCGCGCACATCGACAACGTCCACGCGTTCGGCTTGCCGGCCGTGGTGGCAGTGAACCGGATCGACGGCGACACCGAAGCCGAGCTGGAGATCCTGGCGGAGTCGGCCCGGGACCTCGGCGCCGACGAGGTCGCCGTGTGCGACGGGTTCAGCCGCGGCGGAGCCGGCGCCGAGGACCTGGCCAAAGCGCTGCTGGCCGCGCTGGAGCGGCCGGCGTCCTTCGCCCCGGTGAACCCGCCGGGCACGCCGGTCCGGGAACAGATCGAGCGGATCGCCACGCGCCTGTACGGCGCCGAGGGCGTGGAGCTCTCGCCGGCGGCCGAGCGGGCCCTGGCCCGGCTGGCCGACCGCGGGCTGGACCTACTCCCGGTGTGCGTGGCCAAGTCCCACCTCTCACTGTCCCACGACCCGACGCTGAAAGCCCGGCCCACCGGGTTCACCCTGCCGGTGCGCGACGTGGTGGCGTCGGTGGGTGCGGGGTTCGTGGTCGTGCTGTGCGGCGACCAGCTGCTGATGCCGGGGCTCGGCCGGGAGCCGGCCTTCACTCGGATGGACGTCGACGACGAGGGGAACGTGGTCGGGCTATCGTGACCCCTCGCACCGAGAGGAGGTCACGTGGCGTTCGACATGACCCAGGTCCAGCGCGGGGCACGCCTCCGCCGAAGCCCCTTCTTCGAGGCCACCCAGCGGTACGGCCCTCGGGGGTTCACGGTCTACAACCACACGCTGTTCCCCACGCACTACGACGACTTCGACAAGGAGTACTGGCACCTCCTCCAGCACGTGACGCTGTGGGACGTGGCCGTGGAGCGCAACGTGGAGGTCTCCGGGCCCGATGGGTTCCGGTTCGCCCAGCTGCTGACGTGCCGGGACCTGTCGACGTGCTCGGTGGGGCAGGGCAAGTACGTCCTGATCACGGCGCCCGACGGCGGGATCCTCAACGACCCGGTGATGCTCCGGATCGACGAGAACACGTTCTGGTTCGCCCTGGCCGACTCCGACGTGCTGTTCTACGCGTTCGGCCTGGCCGCGCACGCGGGGATGGACGTGCAGGTCCGGGAGGTCGACGCCGCGCCGCTCCAGATCCAGGGGCCGAGGTCGAAGAACGTGGTCCGCGACCTGTTGGGCGAGGCGATCCTCGACCTGAAGTACTACTGGTTCACCCGGACTGAGGTCGACGGGATCCCGGTGATCATCACGCGGACGGGCTGGACCAGCGAGGTCGGGTACGAGCTGTACCTGCTGGACCCGGCCCGGGGAGACGACCTGTGGGAGCGGATCATGGAGGCGGGCCGGCAGTACAAGATCCGCCCGGCCGGCCCGGTGGACATCCGCCGCATCGAGGGCGGGATCTTCAACTACCGGGCCGACATGGACTGGACCAACAACCCGTTCGAGCTGGGGCTGGACCGGCTGGTGGACCTCGACTCGGATGCCGAGTTCATGGGCAAGGACGCGCTGCGGCGGATCCGTGACGAGGGCGTGAGCCGGAGGATCGTGGGAGTGGAGATCGCCGGAGAGCGGCTGGACATGAACCCGACGACGTGGCCGGTGTCCTCGAACAGCGAGCGGGTGGGGGACGTGACGTCCGCGGTGTGGTCACCGAGGCTCGAGAAGAACATCGGCTTCGCCTGGGTCCCGGTGGCGCTGTCAGCGATAGGAACGGGATTGCAGGTGACGACCTCCGACGGCGACCGCGACGCCACCGTCGTGCCGATGCCCTTCGTCGACCCCGCCAAGCAGATCCCGAAGTCCTGATCGAGATAGTCTTGAGTGGAAATCTGGGGGCCAGGGCTCTATACGGTCCCGGTTGCATAGGTTGGTACCGTAGTCCGGTAGC
>JBOGWD010000225.1:0-1840 GCA_050693275.1 Actinomycetota bacterium
CGCGGACGAGCGTCCCCAGGTCCCGGTCCGTCGCCCCGGCCCGGAGCGGGCCGCGGAGATCCGTCTCCTCCAGCGCGAACAGGCAGGCCCGAAGCTGGCCGTCGGCGGTGATCCGGATCCGGTTGCAAGTCTCGCAGAACGGCTCGGTCACCGATGAGATGAAGCCGACCCGTCCGGGGGCCCCGTCGGCGAAGCCGAACACGGTGGCCGGCTGCGGGTGGTCGCCGTTCGCTGGGACCAGTGGATGCACGGCCGCGATGCGCCGGTGGAGGACCGACGAGGGGATCACCTTGGCCCGCTCCCACCGGCGCTCCGCATCGAGGGGCATGTATTCGATGAACCGGACCTCGACGTCGGCCCGGCGGGCCAGCTCGGCGAAGCCCACGGCCTCGTCGTCGTTGGTCCCTCCGATCACCACGCAGTTCACCTTGACCGGCCCGAGGCCGGCCTCGCGCGCAGCCTCCAGCCCGGCCAGCACCCGGTCGAGGGCATCCCGCCGGGTCATCTCCGCGAATCGGTGTCGCAGGAGGGAGTCGCACGAGATCGTCACCCGGCGAAGGCCCGCCTCGGCCAGCGGTCCGGCCAACCGGTCCAGCAGGTACCCGTTGGTCGTCAGGGAGATGTCAAGCGAGTCGTCGATCGAATGGATGCGCCGAACGATGTCGGGGAGGTCCGGCCGCACGGTGGGCTCTCCCCCGGTGAGCTTCACCTCGTCGATCCCCAGTCCGACCAGCAGGCGGACCAGTCTCTCGATCTCGCCGGCGGTGAGCACCTCCTCGCGGGCCAGCCAGGGCAGCCCCTCGGCCGGCATGCAGTAGGTGCACCGGAAGTTGCACCGGTCGATCACCGAGACCCGGAGGTCGGTGGCCATCCGGCCGAAGCGATCCACCAGCTCAGCCACGGCGGCGAACCGCCTTCCGCATGATGGGCCGCTTCCCCCGGCGGGCCACCTCCCGGAACCCAGCCGCCTCGAAGAGAGGCACCACGCCCGTGTAGGCCTCGGCGGCGTTGTACGAGCGGTGGTCCGGGTCGACCGGGTAAGCCTCCACGAACCGGGCGCCGTTCCGCGCGGCGTGGTCCACGGCCCCGCCCACCAGCGCCCGGGCCACCCCGGCGCCCCGGTGGCCTCGACCCACGTAGAAACAGACGATCGACCAGACCGGCTCGTCGTCGACCCGCTTCAGGGTCGGGGAGCGCTCCAGCCGGCCGAACTCCTCGCGAGGCGCCACCGACACCCACCCGGCCGGCTCGCCGTCGACGTACGCCAGGAGGCCCGGCGGACGGCCGTTCCACACCAGCCGCCGGAGGCCGTCCCGCTTCGACCGGGGAGCGGCTCGGTCGAAGTCCGACGACCGCATCCGCCACCACATGCACCAGCAGTTCGCGTACGCCCCGTTGGGGCCGAAGAGCTTCACCAAATCGTCCCAGCGCCTCCCCGTGGCCGGCCGGAGCTCCACGGTCGCCCTCACGCGTTCGCCTCGATCCGTTCCGGGTGGGCGCACACGTTGAAGCCTCCGTCGCGGACGCGCGGGACCACGGTCTCGCTGACGGTTCCACGGTGAGAGGCGGTCCGGACCATCCGCGACCTATCGTTCCACATCCGGTCGTACCTCACGCAGGCGGGCCAGATCCTACAGGGTGTCGAGGTCGAGGAACGCCGTCTCCTCGACGATCGCCCCCCGGGGGCCGGCCCACTGAAGATCGGCTGCGGCCTCGAGGAGCGCTCGCATCGATCGCTCGCCGGCCTCGACGAGCCGCTCGGCGACCCCCAGGGAATCGGGGGAGTAGCGGGCGCACAGCGGCTGGGCCCGGCCGCCGACGAACGGCACCGCCGAGCCGT
>JBOGWD010000226.1:0-1831 GCA_050693275.1 Actinomycetota bacterium
AGGGAGAGACCACCCGGTCGGTGAAGCCGGCTCCATGTAGCGCCTTCCAGAAACGGTTGGTAGGCCCGGCGAAGTGATGCCCGACCGCCCCCGAGTACAGGCTGGGGTTGATGCCGCAGAACAGCATTCGGAGGTCCGGGGCGATGACGTCGGGGATCGAGCGGCCGTACGCCGCGGCGAGTTCCTCCGGGCTCGGCCGCCACGGGTCCGTCATGAGGCGAAGGCTACACTTCAGGCTCCGGCGTATCCTCTACCGGGTTGATGCGCCCGTTCGGACCACGCACCCACGCGTGGTACGTCGGGATTCTCCCGGATAATCCGCCTGGCGCTCGCTCAGACATTTGGCCGGGTTATCGGAGCGGTGCTCGACCCCGACGAGAACGGAGCCGGTCTCCTACCCGAAAAAATCGGCGGCGAGGCCGCGGAAATCCTGGCTCAGATCAGGGCACTGGTCTCCCCGTAGAGCAGGCGGCACTAGCTTCTCCGCCCCGACAATTCGTCAGCGGCGGTGGGTGGGGCACTCCCGGGGGACCGCTATCTCTCCTTTGTGGAGGTGGCTTAACCATCCATCCTACTGAAGCACATAACCAATCGATAGCCGGGCGCATACCACGGTCAGCCCCACAAAGACTTGGGCGATGCTCGAGACTTGCTCGGCAACTTGGGGAGATCCTCGGCCCGGATGTTGGTGAAGTCGATCCCCTCTAACGAATGTCTCGAGGATCTTCGGGTCGTCAGCGGAGAGTCGCGTCAGCTCCACCTCGAAAGACTTCGCTTCCTTGTTGCGGGCTTTCAACGTGCGGGTCAGCTCGGCTCGTGTCGACCACTTCAGGTACGGCCCCAGCTCGTCGACGGCCCGCTGAACTGCTTCCCACTGGGCGGGGCTGTTGATGTTGAAGCTGCGGTTCCCCCAGGCCACCACTTGTAGAGAGTGAGGTGAACGTTCTTAGAGTCCGAGAGTGGGTGTGGGTCCGACGCGCCTTTCCGTTGCTGCTGCTCGTCCCCTATCTGGCCAGTCATTACCCTACTCACCCGCCCGGACGCCCACACTAGCTTCCCATCGCTCGGCAGCCGGCCTTTCGCATATTCGTCGATTTCCCGCTACTCGAACAGATCGATGTGCAGCTCGCGGACGAGCTCATGCCACTCTCGGTAGGAGCTCCTTCACCCGCGGACTGGCAAAGGCGACGACACTTGCCTCTAGCCGGTCGACTTCCGTGGAGCCTGACCGTCACCGTCCCCCTGCCGTGGCTGGGCGGGACGGCGTAGTCCTTATACCAGCGGCAGCGGCCGCTCTCGTCCCGGATCCAGTGGTCACGTTCTTGACGAACGAGGTCACAGAGGCCTCCTCCCGTGACCAAGAAGGATACCGGCGTCACCGACCCCCGGGATGCCGAGAGCCCGGCAACCTCGCGGCTGCCGGGCTTCGGCCTTGCCGCCCGCAGGTGTCCCTGCGAGCGGGGTCTCGGGGAAGGAGGCCCCGAGATGGCTCGGGGTTCTAGGACCCCTGGCTGCCGGCCAGCTCGACCGGCGGGGTGTCCGGCGGTGGCGCGGCGGCGTCGAAGACGATGTCCTCGTCGCGGGCCTCGACGATGATCGTCTGTCCCGCCGTGAACTCCTTGTACAGGAGCTTCTCCGACAGCGGGTCCTCGACCATCCGTTGGATGGTCCGGCGGAGCGGCCGAGCGCCGAGGGCCGGATCGTATCCCTTCTCCGCCAGCAGCTCCTTGGCCCCGTCGGTCAGCTCGATGTCCAGGTCCTTGGACTTCAGCTGACCCTCCACCCGCCGGATCATCAGGTCCACGATCGCCTTGACGTGCTCGCGGGACAG
>JBOGWD010000227.1:0-3856 GCA_050693275.1 Actinomycetota bacterium
CCCCGGTCAGTGGTCGCTGGCGCCGGTGAACTGGAACCCGGTGACCTTGAGGGCCGGCACGCTGGAGGCGGCGAAGAAGAACTCGCTGGCGAGCTGGGCCTCGCTGCCCACCGCCTCCACGTCCCGGAGCGCCTCGATGATCGAGTGGGTGAAGCGGAGGTTCTTCACCGGGTGCTTCACCTCGCCGTCCTCGACCAGCCAGGTCCCGTCGCGGGTCATGCCGGTGATGATCGCCTCTTTCGGATGCACCACGTTCGAGTAGTGGAACCGAGTCACCAGGAGGCCCCTCTCGGTCCCCCGGACCATGTCCTCGACGGAGGCGTCGCCGGGGGCAAGGAACAGGTTCAGCGGGAACGCCCCGTGGGGGTTGGGCGGGGGGAGGGCGTGGCCGGTGGACTCCCGGTCCTCCTGCTTGGCGCTGCGCCGATCGTGGACACCACCGATGACGACGCCCTCGGCCACCAGGTCCACCCGCTGCTTCGGCGTGCCCTCGAAGTCGAAGGGCAGGCCGAGCGTCCCGGAGGACAGGGCGTCGTCGTAGATCGTCACCCGGTCGCTCATCAGCTTCTGGCCGATCTTCTCGGAGAAGCACGATCGTCCCTCCGCGATGGCCCGGCCCCCGAACCCCAGATACGCCAGGAAGGAGACCAGGGTGGCCACGGCGGGCGCCTCCAGCACCACGTCGTACCGGCCCGGCTCGAGATCGCGGGGCGCCTGGCTGTCCCGGGCCTTCTCGAAGGCCCGCCGCCCGATGGCCTCCGGGTCGAGGTCGCCGACCCGGGCGGCCCAGGCTTCCGCGTATCCCGCCCCGCCGTCCCCCCCGGCCACGACCGTGCTCGCCGTGGCCTGGCTCACGGCCGCGTAGCAGAACTGCCCCTCGGTGGTGGCCACGGCGACCTCGGAGGCGCTGGTCTCGTACGCGCCCGCGGCGTGGAACCCCCGGTCGCACGCGCCCACCAGCGACGCCACCGAGTCTGCACGGGCCTCCGGGGGCGTGGCCGCCGTGGCCGCGTCGAAGCGGTCGGGCGCCGCCGGCACGCGGGCCGACGGGCTCAGGCCGGGGAACGCGGGATCCGGCGCCGCCATCTCGGCGAGCTCGAGGGCGCTCCGGGCGGCCACGTCGGCCCCCTCCTTCGACAGGTCGTTGGTCGAGGCCACCCCCACCCGCCCGTTCGACACCACCCGCACCTTCACGGCGGTGTCCTCCCGGGCCGTGCTCTGATGGATCGCCGAGTCCGCGAACCGCGTCAGGCCGCCCCAGTCGTGCACGGCCAGCACCTCCACGCCGTCGCCGCCGCCGAGCTCCAGGGCGACCTCGATGACGCCCCGGATCTCGTCGGGACCGATCGGGCCGGGCACTACCGCACCCCCACCCGGACGTTCCGGAACCTGGCCGGGGCGGTCCCGTGGCCGGTCCGGGCCACCTGCCCCGGCTGGCCCTTGCCGCAGTTGGGAGTGCCCCACACGGTCCACTCCTCGGGACCGCACACCGCGTCGCACGCGCCCCAGAACTCGGTGGTGATCCCCGTGTAGTTGGGGTTGCGGTACATCTCGGTCAGCTTCCCGTCCTTGATGCGCCAGGCGGCCTCGCAACCGAACTGGAAGTTCACCCGCTTGTCGTCGATCGACCACGAGGTGTTCGTCGACATGAACATCCCGTCGCTCGTGTCCGCGATGAGCTCGGCCAGCGTTCCCTCTCCGGCCTCGAGGCTGACGTTCGTCATGCGGATGAGTGGGAGGTTCTGCCAACCGTCGGCTCGCATGGTGCCGTTCGAACGCTCGCCGAGCGCCGCGGCGGTCTCCCGGCTCGACATGAAGTCCCGGAACAGCCCGTCCTCGACGATCTGGACCCGCTGGGCGGGGACGCCCTCGTCGTCGAAGCCGAACGTCCCCAGGCCGCCGGCCAGCGTGGCGTCGGCGGTGATGTTCACCCGGTCCGAGCCGTACCGGAGCCGGCCGCGATCCTCGGGAGAGAGGAACGACGTGCCGGCAAACGCCTCCTCCATCCGGAGGACCCGGTCGAGCTCGATCGGGTGCCCGACCGACTCGTGGACCTGGAGGACCATCTGCTGGGCGTCCAGGATCAGCGTGGTCTCCTCGGCCGGGCAGTCCCTGGCCGAGAGCAGCTCGACGGCCTCCGTGGCGACGCGCTCGGCCTCCTCGACCAGCCCCATCGCTCGGATGTGCTCGTAGCCCGCGGCCGCGATGTGTCCTCGGAACGAGTTGGGGAAGGAGCGACGCTGCAGCTCGCCGTCCCCGATCGCCGTGGCCTCGATCCCGCCGCCCGAATGCGTGATCGTTTGGTCGATCGCCGCGCCCTCCGAGGAGGCGAACGCCGAACGCTTCCGGTAGGAGTCGAGCATCGCCTCGGCGAACGACAGGCCGTCCACGCCACGCATCCGCCGGGACGCCTCCATCAGCAGGGCCACCTTCTCCTCGAGGGGGACGGCGAAGGGATCCTCCCGCACGGGGGTCTCCCACGTCTCGGTGAGCGGCTCGATCTCGGCGAGCCGCACGGGATCGCGGGGGAGGCGGGCCGCGGCCCGGGCGATCTCGACGGCCAGGCGGGCGGTGCGCTCGACCTCCTCGGGGTCCTCGGACCGGGCCGTGGCGGCGAAGCCCCAGTAGCCAGCCGCCAGGACCCGGATGCCGATCCCGTCGGATCTCGAGCGATCGATGCCCTCCATCTCCTCGTTCTTGACCGTGAAGGACTCGTTCTCCTCGAGGACCCAGCGGGCGTCGGCGTAGTCGGCCCCTGCCCGTCGGGCCGCATCCACCGCCTGTCGAACCAGCTCCAGCACTCGATCCTCCCTCGCCCGCCGCCGGTCGGCCGAACGGCCGGTAGCCTACCGCGCCCCTCGGTTCACCGGGAAGCTACCGGTGGGGAACCCACCGTCAGGAAACCTACCGACAGGAAAGTGGCATGCCCTCGGCGAATCAGTTATCCCATGCCCCGAGCCTTACGCCCTCAGAAGGAGGCTGTCGTGCGACACGGACGTCGCGTGCAGAGCACGCTGCTGGTCGTTCTCCTCTCGTCGATCGGCCTGTCGGCCGCGCCCCAGTCGGCGGTGGCCGTTCCCAACCCCGTGGCCACATCCGACGCCGAGCTCCTGGCCTACGGCCGGGTGTTCCCCGACCCGCAAGGCTGCCTGGCCTTCGGGGTCTCCGATGAAGACGGAGACGGGATCAAGGACACGCCGGACGGCGTCTCCCCGTACGCCAAGGGTCAGGTCTGCGCCGAGCAGTTCCTCGGCTACGACGAGGTGATCGCCGGCTCGGAGTTCATGGAGCGGAAGTTCCCCCGCTTCATGCAGGTCGTCCGGCTCGACCAGGCCTACGACAACGGGAACTACAAGTCGGCCGGGGTCCCCACGACCTTCGGGTTCGACGAGGACGGCAACGCGCAGGTGTTGGCCCGCGACCGCAGGCCCCTGTACCTGTTCAAGGTGACCGACTCGCAGTCACCGATCCCGGAGAAGGACCGACTCCACTTCAGCTACGCCCTGTCGATCCACGGGATCGAGCGGGCCGGCCTGGAGGGCGGCATCCGGGCCATGGAGGATCTCGTCACCTGGTCGGCGTGTGAGACCGATCCCGCAGCCGCCCCGGCCTGCGCGGTCGAGGGCCCGTTCCCCAAGGAGATCGTGGAGACCGCCACGAACCGCGAGGTCCCTACCGCCGGCGAGGTGTTGCGGCGGTCCGTGATCTACTTCGTCCCTCCGAACCCCGACGGGTGGCGCCGCGGCGAGGTTGCGGAGGGGGGCGTGTACTTCCAGCGGTACAACGGCAACGGCGTCGATCTCAACCGTGACTGGCCGACCGTCGGGTACACCTACCGCCCGTACACGCCGGGCTC
>JBOGWD010000228.1:0-2971 GCA_050693275.1 Actinomycetota bacterium
CGTTCCAGACCTACTTCGACTTCGTCGACGAGGAAGGCGCCGGGTTCCGGCTGCTCATGCAGGAGGCCGTCGGGCCGGAGCGAGAGTTCCGGGAGATGCTGGCCCGGTTCCGGGACGAGGTCCTGGACCAGGTCACCGACCTCATCGTCCGGGAGTCGAAGGGGGCACTCGACCGGGCCGAGGCCGAGGACGTGGCCCTCGGCCTCATCGGGATGGTGGAGACCGCGGCCCAGCGCGACCCGGGCGCCCCGAAGGAACAGCGCTCGAAAACGGTGGACACCCTGGTGCGTCTGGCGTGGCGCGGCATCACCGGCCTGATGCTGTAGGACACCTAGGACCGATCCAGCCATTCCTTCCCGTACGCCAGCGCCTTGTCCATCCCCATGGCCCGTCCCTCCTCGAAGATCGGATCGGACTCGGGGGGTGGGAGAAGGCCCCGCAGCTCTCGCAGTCGCCTCGATACAGCCGCGTCGCTG
Source organism: Actinomycetota bacterium (assembly GCA_050693275.1). Classification (GTDB taxonomy): domain Bacteria; phylum Actinomycetota; class UBA4738; order UBA4738; family CALAEC01; genus CALAEC01. The sequence goes on from JBOGWD010000228.1 coordinate 477, forward strand.
ACGAGGAGGCCGGTGCCGACCTCCTCTTCGACCCCCTCGGCGGCTCCGGCCAGCCGGATCGCCTCCTGTACCTGTCCCAGGCTCTCGGCCAGGATGGCCAGATCCGCGAGCATCAGCGCCAGGGCCGAGCGGTCGTCGCTCTCCAGGAAGATCGCCATAGCCTCCCGGAACGAGGCCTGGGCTTCGTCGGGCCGGTCGAGGACGGTCAGGGCCAGCCCCTGGAGGTGGAGTCCCCACGACAGGCCGAACGGGTTGTCGAGCCGGCGAAACATCTCCACGCTGGAGGTCGCGAGCTCGGCGACGCGGTCCCAGTCCTCTCCCCCGTACGCCATCGTGGCCAGGCCCCAGGTGGTCTTGGCGATCCCCTCCCGGTCGCCGAGCTTCTCGAACAGGACCAGGGCTTCGCTCAGGAGCCGCATGGCCGCGTCCAGGTCTTGGATGGGCTTGGGGGCGATGCCGTGGGCGAACGCGAGGTTGTACTTCGCTTCGGCGATACCCCTGGGTTCACCCTGGGCCAGCCGGATCGCCAGGCACTCCTCGTACCGGCGCCGGGCCACGGCGAAGTCCCCCATCCAGTAGGCCACCCCGCCGGCGCCCTCCAGGGCCCGGGCCCGGGTCTCCTCGTCGGGGCTGCCGGGCCGATCGAGCAACCCCTCCAGGCGCTCTCCCGCCTCCCTGAGGTAACCCCGGAACTGCCAGAACCGCCACAGGGACCCGCCCATCCGAAGGGCCACGCCCAGATCGTGCTCCGCCGCCCAGGCCAGGGCCAACCGGAAGTTGTCGTGCTCGGCCTCCAGGAGGTTCAGCCACCGGATCTGGTCCGATCCGGTGAGCTCCGGCTCCGCCCGCTCGGCCAGGTCCAGGAAGAACCGGGCGTGCCGACGGCGGACGGCCTCGGCGTCGGGGTCCGTGCTCAGACGTTCCCCGGCGAACTCCCGGATGGTCTCCAGCATGAAGAACCGAGGCTCCTCGGGGCCGGTGGCCATCTGCCGCAGCAGGCTCTTGTTGGTCAGCGAGGCCACCCCGTCGAAGGCGTCCACGCCGAGCTCGCCGCCGGGGTTGGCCACCGCCTCCGCGGCATCGAGGCTGAACCCGCCGACGAAGGCCGACAGCCGGGCGAAGAGATGGCGCTCCTGCTCCTCCAGGAGGTCGTAGCTCCAGGCGATGGCGTCCCGAAGGGTGCGCTGTCGCTGCGGGAGGTCCCTGGAGCCACCGGACAGGAACGCGAGCGAGCGCTCCAGCCGGTTCAGCATCCCCTGCGGCGACAGGATCTTCACCCTGGCCGCGGCCAGCTCGATCGCCAGGGGCAGCCCGTCGAGCCGGGAGCAGATCTCGGCCACGGCCGGAGCGTTGTCGTTCGTCACCTGGAAGTCGGGCTTGACGGCCGTGGCCCGTTCGACGAACAGCGCCACGGCCTCGAACTGGGACAGGCCCGACAGGGACGGGAGGTGCGCGGGATCGGGGAGGCCCAGCGGCGGGACGGGGTACTCGCGCTCGCCGGTGAGCCCCAGGGGCTCCCGGCTGGTGGCCAGCACGTGGAGCCCCTCGGTGCTCGTCAGGAGCATCCCCACATCCGGCGCCCCGTCCAGGACCTGCTCGAAATTGTCGGTGACCAGCAGGAGCCGCTTGTCCCGCAGGTGGTCGACCAGGGCCTCCTCGGTGCTTCCTCGGGGCGTCTCCTGGAGGCCCAGGGCTTGCACCACGGCCGGGAGCACCAGGGCTCGCTCCGTGATCGGGGCCAGCGCCACGAAGAAGGCCCCATCCTCGAACTCCGTCAGCAGCTCCGCGGCCGTCTGGAGGGCCAGCCGCGTCTTCCCGGTGCCACCCGGGCCGGTCAGCGTGAGCAAGCGCGATCCCCGGACCGCCGCCTTGACCTCCTGGAGCTGTTCCCTCCGCCCGATGAACGTTGTCAGCTGGACGGGAAGGTTGTTCGGGCGGGCGTCCATCGAACGGAGCGCCGGGAACTCGGAGCCAAGGCCTTCGGCCACCGCCTGCGACAGGCGTTCTGGGTTGGAGAGATCGCGAAGGCGGTGCTCGCCGAGGTCCCGGAACGTGACGCCTTCCGGCGCGGACGGCTCCACCAGGGCCCGGGTGGCATCGGAGACCAGGACCTGTCCGCCGTGGCCGGCCGCGGCGATCCGGGCGGCCCGGTGCAGGTCCACCCCCACGAAGTTGTCCCCCCCGAGGACGCCCTCGCCGGTGTGCAGGCCCATGCGGACCCGGACCGTGGCTCCCTCGGGCCACTCGTGGGCCGCGACGGCCCGTTGGGCCTCCACGGCCGCGGCCACGGCCTGCGGCGCGGAGCGGAACACCACGAAGAACGAGTCGCCCTCCGTCGACACGTCGATGCCGCCCCGGGCGGCGAAAGCCTCCCGGAGGAGACGCTGGTGCGCCTCCAGCACCGCCGGATACCCGTCGCCGAGCCGGTCGAGGAGCCGGGTGCTCCCCTCGATATCGCTGAACAGGAACGTGACCGTCCCCGTGGGCAGGTCAGG